>OMOE01000005.1 GCA_900290365.1 Syntrophobacter sp. SbD1
AGGGGCGGGGTGGACCCTCACTTCGCTTCGGGCCCCGCGCTTATCATGAAATCGTCACCTGACATGGATAGTCCGGCGCCCGATCTTTTCGTGAGGGCGCATCCCCGCCCGCTCTTGAACGCAAATTGGTATAAGTTGTTGTGTCCTCTGTGCCTTGTGAACGGGTACCCGCCACCCGGCCTCCCCTTAAAGGCTGTGCAGGTACTTTGCCTTTGGGCCTTCAGGCTCTTGCTCCTTTAATCCCCCCTCAAATGCTTCCGGTTCATAGTCCCCTGCTGTCTGCGGCCGGCCGGCTTTGTTCGCCTGGCCCCTGCGTGAACCGATAAGACCTCGGGTAATGGAGCGGCCCATCGTTTTTTCCTTTTCTTCTCCATTAAGGCTGCCGCCTATCAATCCGCTCAGATCCCCGATGAAGGCATTCAGGTCAACTGCACGGGAATTGAGTTCAACGGAAGCCGAAGAAGACTCCTCCGCGTTAGCTGCGTTCTCCTGGATAATTGTGTTCATCTCCGCAACCGCCTTGTTTATCTGTCCGATCCCCTCCGACTGCTCGCGCGAGCCGGCGGCAATCTCGCCGACAAGGTCTCCGGCTTTTGAGGTGGCGCCCAGTACCAGGCTGAATTCCGAGTTTGTCCGCTCAACCTGGATCGCGCCCTCTTTAACCTTCTTTACGGTTGACTCGATCAGCACAGCGGTGTCTTTGGCAGATTGGGCCGCTCGCCTCGCAAGGTTCCTGACCTCTTCGGCAACCACCGCGAACCCCGCACCAGCCTCCCCGGCACGGGCCGCTTCCACCGCGGCGTTAAGCGCGAGCAGATTGGTCTGGAAAGCAACTTCATCTATAGTTTTTATGATTTTCTGGGTCTCCTCGCTGGCGCTGGAGATCTCTTTCATTGAGGCAGTCACTCCCTGCATGGACTGATTTGCCTGCCCCACACTTTCTTTGGTTTCCATTACGAGCCTGTTTGCCTGAGACGCGTTGTCCGCATTCTGATTAGTCATTGCGGCCATCTCTTCAAGAGATGAGGAAGTCTGCTCGATGGCCGCCGCCTGTCTCGATGATCCCTCAGCCAGTTGCCGGCCCGCATCTGCTACCTGGCTCGAAGCGCCGTGGACCTGTTCAGCAATTGCCGTCAACCCTCTTACGGCATTTCTGATCGGCCTGGTAATGGATCGAACCATGAAAAATGAAAGGCCCCAAAACACCAGGAGCCCCGAAAAAATAGAGCCGAAAATCAGTTTTACCGCCTTATCTCTCTGGGCGCCTATCGACCGGCGGACATCTTCCGAGATGGCGGCGGCTTCGGAAAGCACTTTCTCGCCGCTTTCATTCAGGCTGGCAAGACTCTTGCTCTCATCTTGATACAACTGCTGCGACTCATCGATAAATCCGAGAAATTTGCCCAGAGAATCCTTGATGTTGGCGGTCGCATCAATCCATGACTGCTTTTTGAACAAGGTGGACACAAACTGGTTCAATGCCGTGAGATAGGTATGCACGTTTCCGGAGGCAAGCTTCTTATATTCATCGATGAATTTCTGATCCCCTGTAAGCAGATACTGAAGCTGCAGATTTTGCAATTCAACGAATGAGTCCCGGCAGTCCGTCACGACGTTAAGCATACCGAATTCCTCGGGGCTGAGAGTGTCGCCTTGCATCTGGAGATCGGACTGCTTTGTCTCTATATCAGTCTGCATCTTTCGCAGCGCTTCCTCAGATGCGCGCAGCGGCTTGATCATTTCCTCCCTCAAACCGTTTTGCCGGGAATGGAGTTCGTCGATTTGCCCGAACAGTTTCTGATAGTTCTCAAAATGGGCCTCCATCGACGAAACCTGTCCTTTCAATGCTTCGCCGGCAGTCGAAGACTTCAGCTTTTCAAAGGACCCTGTGACTTTCTGCGCCTGGGTTTGAAATTCTTTTTTCTCTTCGGCTTTGAAAAACTGCAAATATGTCTTTTCCGCTCCGCGGGTTACCAGCATCGTTTCCACTGTTTTAGCCACGTCTTCTTTCAGCAGATTGGACCGTTCGATTTGGAGAAAATAAAAAGCGCCTGTCCCAAGAGCGGCAAGCACAAGGAGGGAAGTCAACACTGTAAAAGCGAAGAGCTTTTTGTTGACGCTTAAATTTTGAAATATTAATTTCATCGTCCGCTCCTGATGATTCCGAGGAGGCGGCCGCCCGGCATTGCTAAAGGATGCCGGCGGCCCCGATGCTCAAATCATTTTGCGAGTTGCTGCATCTGTTCCTGGGACAAATCCCATGTGCCACATCCTGCCACGAGTTCCTCCCCACCCACTTTGACCAGTTTCACATAGGATATCTTCGGGGAAGAAGTCTTTTCTCCCGGCTTGGGCCACGTATAGGCCACCCAGCCTGCACCCTTTGTTTTTGCCACTTCGTTCATTTCGGTAAAAAAAAGCTTTCCGTTGGAATCCTTCAAGTTGAGGACGTTCTTGCCATCCAGTTTGTAGATGATCGGGTGCATGCGCATCACGCCCGACATATCATGGATCCAGATATAGGTGCCTGCAAAAATAAATTCACTGTCCTTGCCCTGTAATTTCGAGAAAGCCGACACACCCTCTTTTTGCAAAAGAGCGCACGCTTTTTCCACCTTGTCCATGATCATCTGGGGCGTTGGTTTTGTCGATGCGGTGGCTACGCAGGCTGCCTCGGATGCCTTTGCCAACTCTTCCGTGGTGTCTTCCGCAAGCACCGGAATTGCGCTAAAGAAAAGAATGAAGCAAAATACTGCAATCAGTTGTTTGTAAACGAGTTTCATAGTCCTCCTCCTCAAAAACAGGTTTGCAAAATATCGACTGAACAAGAATGAAGAAACATTCCTCATCCAATGAAGCCAACTAAACTTTCGCTCTGTGCGCCAGCATGTGGAAATATTGGGAGATGGAGCTTGATGGTCTGTGTAAACTGCGATTAACCAACCAAGGCTCACAATGATCATTTCGGCATGCACTAATCAAAGCTTGAGAGATTTTTTGTTAAGCGTTCACCGATTGACAATAGAGCGGATCATCGGGGGCGGCGATCAAGGTACACAAGGGTATCGGGGGATTCGGCCCATTCGGCGGCGGCCGAAGGTGGCAGATGAGACATATGCATTGCGCCTCTCCTTTTAATATACTTATGAATCCGGTTGTCTCTCAAGGTCCGGAGGTGATCGTGCCGGGCGAATCAATGCGGCCTCTCCATTTGCCATTTACGCATTGCACGGCCAAAACAGTTTTCAACATCTTCTTAAGTACCTTGGAGCCATGGCTGTAGGTTTTGCTATCCAATCCGCATGGCCTGCACTTCATCCCTTCCCTTTCGCATCTATCTTTGTCGGACATTGACAGTACTTCCTTTCACAATGTATCGCCACGAGAAGTGGGAAAAAACCGGCTTCCTTGTCTCAATTTGTTTCGGTACGCAGGCTGCCAAAAATAAAATAATCATCGTCCTTCCAAGACAGACTATCAGGAGCAAAAATTGATGTGGATGTGGCAGGATTCACAAGAGTAAGCGCAGAAGACAATTTTATTTCTTCGCGTCTTTGGTAGGAGGAAGTAAAAAGAATTTGAATTGCACATCCATTATCTAATATGATCTGGTTTTCATCAGGAAGGGTCCTTTTCCAGTTGATGCAGGTTCTTCATTCGATCTGTTTAATTCCTTTTACGGTTCTCCGAACTTTCGTTTAGCTGAAAATCTGAAAACTCCCCGGTCTCATTGAATCCGGGTTTTTCCAAATCACATCTGATGAGTATAAGGGCAGATTAGATTTTTCAGAGGAATTGGCCTTCCCGATGAAATAAAGAGCTAAGAGGAAGAAGAGAACCATATTCTTTACGTTTTGTTTTTGCCTTATCCGACGGATGGAAGGAGTCGATTGATGAAAAAAAATGATTCTTATCTCGAGTTTTTAAAGCAGGAATACGATGTCGGGAAGCTTTTCGATAAGCCCGAACCGCTAAAAGGCGTTCGGGTGCTCGAAGTCTGCTACGTTGTGCTTGGCCCGGCGGCGTGCGATTACCTTGCCGAATTCGGCGCCGAAGTGATCAAGTTCGAAGGCCAGAAGGGGGACCAGATGCGGTTCGTAACTCCTTACGCCTTCTTTTGGAAAAACATGTCCCCGGGTCTGGAGATCGAAAATCACAACAAATACTGGGTCGGCATGCACATGGGTCACCCCAAGGCCAAGGACATTTTCCTCAATCTGGTCAAGAAGGCTGACGTTGTCGTAGACAATCTGACGCCGGGCAGATTGGCCACCTGGGGATTGAGCTACAAGGAACTGCGCGAAATCAACCCGGGGATCATTCAGCTTCATGTCTCGGGTTACGGAAGTTGGGGCACCTGGAGCGGAAGAGCTTCCTATGACGCGGTGGCTCAGAGTATGGGCGCCCTTTCACCGATCACCGGGTTCGAAGAACGCGGGCCAATCAAATCGGGTGTCTGGATCGCCGACTGGGTCACCGGGCTGATGTGCGCTGTCAGCATTATGGCCGCCCTGAACTACAGGGAAAGAACGGGTGAAGGTCAGTTCATAGACTACATGCAGGTGGAAAACGTCATTCGAATGCTGGACTGGACCTGGATGTTTACTCATAAAACCGGCGAGGACCGGAAGCGGTCCGGCAACCGCGACCTTGCAATCTGCCCTTCCGATCTTTTCCGGTGTACGGACGGATGGTCGGCGGTAGCCGCTTTCACGGAAGAGGAGTTCAAGGGGCTTTGCCTGGCTATGGAAAAACCCGCGCTGTTTGAAAAATTCAAGGACCCAACCGAGCGCCTCAAAGAAGAAAATGCCCGCGATATCCTGCAGGCCATTGAAGCATGGGCCGGTTCCAAAACTGTAGATCAGGTCGAAGAGTTGGGCAACAGGCACGGCTTTGCAGCCGCGCGCGTTCTTTCCGCTGCCGATGTGTACCACAGCGAGCATTTCCGCGAGCGCGGGACCATACAGCAATACGATGACCCTCTCTATGGCGATATGGTGCAGCAGTGCTATCCGCCGCGCCTCAGTGAGACGCCTGGAAAGCTTAAATGGAGTTGCCGGCCCCTGGGGTTCGACAACGACTACGTTTTCACCAAACTCCTGGGCATGCAGGGAAAGGATATGAGGGAACTCGAAGAAGAAGGAATCATCTTCAAGTGGAACCCAAGTATCCCGTCTCATTGTCCACCTGCGGATTGGGATGGGACAAGCGGCAAGAAACTTTCCTGAGCCGGAGGGTGAGAGTCGATCATATTGCGTTTGTTTAAGCGGGTAGGATGAGTGCAGCGAAGCTGCTACCCATCGCATTGTCTCATAACAGTCGCGGAGAAAACGATGGACGATAAAAAAATAGTCGGTATGGCGCCCAACGCCGAATACGCAAGGTGGGCATACCGGGAGACCAACCCGGAGGACATTTTCAAAAAATCCGAAGCCCTCGATGATATGCTGGTCCTGGATGCAAGCTATGGGAGCTACGCCGGGCTTTTTGCCTCCTCGACCCTGTCCGAATTGGGGGCTGAAGTGATCCGGATAGAGCCGCCGGGAGGCGACAGCGCGCGCAAAATGAGTCCCTACGGGATGATGGTCAAAGATTCGGGGCTTGCCTACTTAACCGAGGCCAGAAACAAGTTCCACGTCACCCTGGATATAACGACAAAAGAAGGGGCGGCTATTTTCAAAAGGCTTGCCAAAAAAGCCGACGTTGTGATCGAAACCTTCAAACCGGGCTATCTGGACGAACTGGGCATCGGCTACCGGCAGCTTTCGGCTGAAAACCCCGGTTTGGTCTATTGCCCGATTTACGTCTACGGTCAATTCGGAAAAGATGCCGAAAAGTGTTGCAATCAGCCCGATTATGATATCACCTGCCAAGCCAGGGGCGTCATAATGTCCATTACGGGCGAGCCGGACCTCGACCCCGAAATTCCTCCCGAATATAAGCGTCCGCTAAAACAGGGCAACTGGATGGGTTGGTATGTAGGCGGCGGCTGGGCTTCGTTCGGAATTATGATGGCGATGTACCACAAAAGGAAAACCGGCAAGGGGCAGTTGGTTGACTGTTCGCCCCCCGAAGGCCTCCTTTCCATCTCGAACTATGCCATGCAGTATTATCATATGACCCGCAACCTCATGCCTCGCGCCGGAAACTATGACTATGCGGTTTTTCCCTACACCTACGTAAAAACCAAGGACGGTTACACGTTCATTTCCGGATTCACCGATCCAAACTGGACTGCGGTGTGCGAAATAATTAAAAGGCCGGACCTTCGTGAAAAGTACCCGACCATAAAGGAACGCCTCGATCCTAAGAACCAGCCGGACATACAGCATCAGATCGAGGGTTTCACGTCCGGATATACGGCTGACGAACTGCAGCGCATCGTGGGATCGTACATGAAAAGCCCTGAAAGAAAAGGCACCGTGGTGGTGGGGCGCCTGGAGACGCCAAAAGAAGTTCTGCAAAGGGAACACTGGCAGGATCGGGCGACTTTCTTTGAAACCGAGGACCCGATTTACGGGGATATATTCATACAAAACTCGTCGTTCAAGGGTATGTCACTTACTCCCGGCCGCATAAAGTGGGTTTGCAGGCCCATCGGCGCAGACAATGGATTCATCTATCAGAAGTACCTCGGAATTGGCAAAACGAGGCTCAAGGAACTCAAGGACAATGGGGTGATCTGACGGGAACGGAAAACGGAGGGCTGATGACGATTATGTCTTGGCCCTCCGCTGAAAACCTTGGGAAAAAGCTTTTTAGACAGGATTAACAGGATTTACAGGATTAAGAAAAACCGTAAATTGGTACTGGTACCTCAAGCTTTTTCCCTAAATCCTCTTAATCCAGTTAGCCCTGTCAAAGCTTTTTGTTTTTCCTCAACCTTGAAAAGGCAGGCGGATGGAATTTAAATTATAGTGCTTTTCTTGTTAGTGCGCGCACAGCCTGGAGACAAACATGAACCAAACTGAAAAAAACGTCTCATCGAACAATTTCCGCGAAATTCCGGAATCGTTGAGGCCTTTTTTTTGGGACGTCGATTTTGAAGGTCTTTCCGTGCAAAACTTCTCATATTTCATCATAAGCCGGCTTATGGAACACGGGGATGACGAGGCCCTGCGTTTCCTCATGCGCACCTACAGCAGGCGGGAACTTGGAGAGACGCTGAGTACGAGTCGCTCCATATCTAGGAGGTCGCGCAAGTTCTGGGCGCTTCTCCTCAACATCAAGGAAGAATCATGTTCCGCGAAGCGATACCCGACCCCGTTTGGCGATTGCTCCTGGGATTGAGCGGACTTAGTACGATGCAATCCGCCTACCTGGCCGGCGGGACTGCGCTCGCCATTCAATTGGGGCACCGGATCTCGGCCGCCCTGGATTTCTTTTCGGCTGAAGGTCCCCAATATCCGGCACTTTTGGACAAGATGCGCAAACTCGGCATGAACGCAACGGTTATCAGCCAGACTCCGCAACATTGCGAACTGATCGTGGGGGCGATCAGGGTTGATTACCTGCAAGAGCGCATTCCGTTGAGATTTCCTCTCAAAACGGTCTTCTCCGAAGGCGGCAGGTTCCAAATGGCCGATGTGAGAGATATCGGGAGAATGAAACTCCATGCCATAGCCGGCCGCGGCGGCAAGAAGGATTTCCTTGATCTCTACTGCCTTACCCGCACTGAAATTCCTCTGGACGAACTGCTCAAACTGGCCGTAGAAGAGCAGGGCACGCTTCGCTTCAGCAGGTTGCTCTTTCTCAAGGGGTTGATCGATTTCGATGAAGCTGAACGAGAGCCTATGCCTGTCATGCTCTGGAAGACCGACTGGGAACAGGTAAAAGCGGAACTGACAGACGAGGTGAAAAAAATCGGCATGAATTGGGCCTGACCGAGGAGGCCCGATATAGACCGGCTCAAGGAACTCAAGGACAATGTTTATGCTTGGCCCTTCGCTGAAAACCTTGGAAAAAGCTTTTTAGACAGGATTAACAGGATTAAGAACAACTTTTAGGACATGTTAGACCAATTTGCGCTCAAGAGCGGGCGGGGATAAACCCCAATGCAAGACTCCAAACCACATCTCAATGAAAAAGTTCTAGAATTTGCCAAGACAGACGACCTTTACCGCCGGCTATCGTTGGAAGTGAACCTTTCACGCGGTGCTCTTGTAGAAGGGGAGGGCTTTATGCCCTCCCGAAGCACCCAATTTGAACGCAATTCCGTATTAATCCTGTAAATCCTCTTAATCCTGTTAACCCTGTACGTTCCGTTATCTCTAGAAATCCGAGAAATCTCCCTCCTCAAAAGGAATCACCTCTTCCGGATTATTTTCCGCTTTTTTGATATAGTGGTGGTCCTTTCCGTTCCCGGTTTGAACATGCGCAATGGCTTTGGCTTTCACACGGGCTGCAAACACTGCCGGTTGGATTTTGTTGCTCTTTGCTGTTTGCGGTTTTACGCTTGCTGTTTTGGTCACAGTGACGTCAGCATTGTTTTTTGAACCGTCAACAAGTGACTTAAGGTCACCCACATAAACCTTCATCTGTTCCGCCTGGGCATTCATCTGCTCGGACGCGGCAGCCGACTGCTCCGCACTTGCCGCATTACTTTGGACCACCTTATCCAGGTCTGAAACCGCCCTGCTCACCTGTGCGATTCCATGGGCCTGCTCGTTGGAAGCCGCAGCGATCTCGCCGATCAATTCTCCCGACTTCGAAACAGTGCTTGCAACGGAATTGAATTGGCTGCTGGTCGTCTCCACCAGGCCGAAACCTTCCTTAACCGTCTTGACAGTCTCCTCGATAAGGTTCGCCGTGTTTTTTGCAGCTTCGGCGGAACGCATGGCAAGGTTTCGCACCTCGTCGGCCACAACCGCGAACCCTGCCCCGGACTCACCCGCTCTTGCCGCCTCTACCGCTGCGTTGAGGGCAAGGAGGTTTGTCTGAAAAGCAATCTCATCAATAGTTTTGATAATCTTCTGAGTTTGCAGGTTCGCTTTGGTGATCTGCCCCATGGACTCGGTAACCTTAAGCATCGACCCGTTGGCTCTTTCAACCACCTGCTTGGCTTCAGCCATCAACTTATTGGCCTGGGCGGAGTTGTCGGCGTTCTGCTTCGTCATTGCTGAAACCTGTTCAAGGGAGGCAGAAGTCTCCTCGAGGGAAGCGGCCTGTTGTGAGGCGCCGTCAGCGAGTTGCTGGCTTGCGCTTGAAACCTGGCCGGAAGCTGCTGCGACCTGGTCGGCGCCTTCGATGAGCCCGGCAATGGAATTGCGCAAAGATTTGTTTATTGATTTCGCAATGAGGATACCAAGACCGCTGAGGATCAAAATCGCTCCCAGTGACACAGTCAGGCGGATCCGGTCGGTCGACTTGCTGCTGCTATCGAGGATTGCCTTGGAGGCTTCGGATATACTTTTCGATTTCTCCTGAATCTGTGCCGCTGTACGTTGCAGCGTTTTCCTCAAATCGTTATTCTTGCCCCACAGGTCGAAAATGGCGCTATCGTCGGCTGCGATTTTGGCTAATATAGGCATGGTAGCCTCCCATGATTGAATAAAATCCTTCATGGTGGGCACTGACACCGAAATGTTTTTCTTTCTCAACTCCAGTTTCTTTTCTATGGCCTGTCGGGTTTCCTGGTATTTCGAAGCGTTGCCGTAAAGCAAAAGGTCCTGGATATTCATTATCCTGTCTGACAAAAGCACCAGGAGATCGCTCAGTTCCTTGCGCAGCTCGGTCTTATCGGCCGGAAGAGTTTCTCCCTGGGGGAAAAGCATTGCCTCTTCCTTGTCAATGACGACTATGGACTCTTTCACATGAGTGTTGACCGATTCAGTCTTGGCGAAAAGATCAGCTTTGGTTTTGCTCATCTCATCGAGGGCCTGCGCCACAGCTTGAAAGATGCGCCTGTGTTCGGCTTCCGTCTGGGACATTTGCGCGGCGCTATCATTTATCCCGGCGCCGGCATTGTATGATTTTATCCGGGTGAGGGCATCGTCAAGTCTTCGCTTGTATTCGCCCAGCCCCGACAACTCCTGTGAATCCAGAGTATTAATGAATTTTTCCTCCGCCATCATGATTTGAAGCATAGCCGTTTCAGCCGTCTGGCTTTGCTCAAGCACGGCCATGTAGGCGTTTTTCTTAATCCCTGAATATTTTGTGAATCCTGAAATGCCGGCGACACCGATGATCCCGAAAACCACCAGCATGAAGATCTTGCTGCGAATACTCAAAGCTTTCAACCACCTGACAATTGACATAGGTTTCCTAGCGTTAAAAGAGACCATCGGTCTTCATAAATGCCGACAGGCCTTGAAGAGGCATGCCGTTTAACAAGACACCTGTTTTATGGTTATTCGTAAATCCCTGCCCCTACGAAATAGTTTTCTCCTGGCACCCGGAGGACATACGACATCTTGGGAGACGGCTCTTTCTCGCCTGGTTTGGGCCACACGTAGCTAACCCAGCCCTCCCCCGGGGAGGTTGCAAGCTGTTGCATTTCGCCGTTGAACATTTTGCCGTTGATGTCTTTGATAGCTTTCATGGACTTGCCTACCAGTTTGGGATTCACTCCGTGCGCAACCATCGTTTGATCCATGTCCTGGACGAAGATATAACTGTCTTTCCACACGAATGGACTGTTGGGTTCCATAAGCTTGGCCTTGGCAGCCTCGAACCCGGCCTGCTTTATCAAGGCGACAAACTCTTTGACCTTGGCCACACACTCATCCTTGGTGGCCTTCTCCTGCGCCACTGTAACTCCAAGGCAAAACACAAACAGGAAACTGAAACACACCAGCACCATTGCCGCTCTTTTCATTTGTTTCTCCTTTTGTTTCTCGAATGTATCTGCGTATTTAATTTAGATTGGGGTAAAGAGGAGCAAAGGGGTCAGCATCGAAAAGTCCGGAGCCTTCGAGACCCGTTGTTCCCGTTATTTCATATCGGAGACCCGTCCAAGATTCTTGATTGATTTTTTTGATATGCGAATTACTTGGGATTCATTCCTGGAATAATAAGGAGAAACAAAGGGGAATGATATTTTGGGAAGAGGATACCGGGCGGACAGCCATCATGGCGATCCGAACTGCAAAAATGGGAGGTGCACACGGATAAAAACAGAGGATACGGGGCTGTTGAGTGTATTGACTCGCGACCCTTTTTAATGATCTTTTAAACCAGGAAGGCAAGAAGCGAGAGCATGGAGCCTTCGAAGGCCTTCTCGACGGCAGCCCCCAAAATGACCTTGCCCACGGTCGTTCCGACTCTCGACACTACGGTCTCAATGGCGCGCTCCGGCTGTTCTTCCTGAGAAAAGTGATAATATCCCTTTTCCCTGAGAATATTCAAAATCGACTCGGCATTGGTCGTGCAATCCGAGTAGTTGATTATGATGCTTCCGGTCAGGGCGTTAATTGAAACGGTCTCGACCCCTGGAAAAGATTCGAGCAATCTGCGCACTTGCTCGATTTTCACAGGGTTTTGCTTGATTATCGGTGTTTTGATTCGGAGTCTCCCGGGAGTAATGTGGCAATAGTAGCTCATAGTATTCACCTCTTGAGTTTTGTTTCTATCCTGCTCTCCGCCCGAAATCTCACATCCTTCATATTGCGGGAAGATAAACTTAAAATGTTACGGGAAGGTTACGGAATCCGTACAGTTCTAAAACATTTGGCCCTGATTTGAGACTACGGGGTTCTCAGCGGAATTCCAGGCCGCTTTTTGCTCATTAAAGCAACAGCCCTGACCGATCTGATTCACCAAACCCGGAGACGAGTTCGGCACTGAAAATTTTAAAAGGAAAGGCAAAATGAGATGAAGAAAAAAGGAAAATGGTTTCCGTTGATTTGTTCCGTCATGATGTTGGTGTTGTTCTTTTTTGCGACCGCTTCCTTCGCATCGTTTTCGAATTCGTATATCGACTTTGAGATCGGTCCGCCAAATAACCAGGATACTGCAATTTCCTTCGGTGGGGGGGAGCTTTACGGAAGCGATATCAGTTTGACGCAAATCGTTGGGGTAGGCACCCCTGCAAACAATGGTCAAAGTTTTAATATAGGGGCCATCTATCCCGGGTATGGTTATGACAACGAGTTACAGTTTCAAGCTACAAGTTATTTGGGCAGCGGAGGGGGAACAGGCTGGTATTTTGGCCCTGGAGGAGAGATCGCGATTGAAACTCACAACTTGGCCGGCTCGACAATCGATTTGTTCGAAGGAGCCGTAACGAGCGTCCAAATCGTGCCCTTTTCAAGCTCGTTCAAGGTTATCATTGGCGGGCTCGCGGGCACACCCGACGGAAACCTCGCCAACTATTACGGATATCCCGGGACACAACAGTGGGAAGCCGACTTCAACCTCTCTCTTTTTGTCACCGCTACAGCCGGGGGCAATTTCAATATCGATTCCTATGCTGCCGGCAGCGGAGACCTCGCAGCTACACCTGCTCCCGCTCCTGCCTCCTGCATACTTCTGGGCTTAGGTCTGATTGTACTGATGTGGAAAGACCTCCCGGGACAGTCACGAGGTCTGTCCCGGACTTGAGATCCGGGGGCCAAGGCCGGCAACCGGTGTTTTGCTCTAAAAAGGGTTCAAAGGTTATTTACGGCATGAAAAGCATCTGAAGTTCTTCTCTGATCGTGTTTGTGAGCGCGGGGCTTTCCTTGCAGTCGACCAGGCGTTCCCAGAAATCCGGGGCCACTATGCCCGTATCGTATCTGATGACAATGGAGCGCGATGCCACGTTAGCCCTGGCCTCGATGATGCCTGAAAAATATTTCACCAGGTCCCCGGCTTCAAGGTCCCTGGCAGCAAACAGTCCTGAGATGCTAACCTTGAGCCTGATGCGCCCGGGGATATGGTGGGCGATTGATGTTTGACCGGCAAGTTCAATCAGTTTGTCAATGATGAGGTCTTTTTTTTCCTTCTCTGCCATGTTGGAATTGGATGCTCCCTTTCGAATTGAAAACAGCAAGTGTCCAGTCGGGATTTCCTTATGAACATTTAGCACAATCTTATGCCTTCGAAATGTAACACAATCTTAACTTGACATCATGAAATCGACACCCTATCGTAACAGCTTATAGGATATCCTTACAAATTTTCGGAGTGTTCATTTTTCTCCCAAGACAAGACTTGAGTCGCGTTATGACAGATCATACACAGATCGTATCAAGTACTGCCAGGCGCACCCGCATCCGGCTGTCCCGGAAAAGGCGCAATCCAAAAGAAATAGCGCGGATTGCCGAGGCGCTCAGAGCACATCCGGATATAAGCGAGGTCCAAGCAAATCTAACAGCCGGAACCATCGTTGTCTACCACGATAAAGAAGTGCTCGACAATATTGAGGCCACAATGAAGGACATGGGCGTCATATTGATGGCGGCAGCCAGTGGTGAGCCTTCGGGGAAATCGCTGACCGATGCGATTTCAGATCTTGACAGCCACTTGGGCTTGTCAAGAGCAGGCATTAACTTAAAGCTCCTGGTACCGCTCGGATTCGGTGCGTTAGCAGCTTTGCAACTGGCCAGGCGCGGCCTCGAGATTGGGGGGGCGCCCTGGTACCTGCTTGCCTACTTCGCGTTTGAATCCTACGTCTGGTTGAATAATCCGGAAGATGCTTGTGAGGCGGAAGATTCGAGCGCCCCACAATAGCGAATCGTGGTTTGCGTAAACAATTTATGTGAAAGTACCTGCACTTATTTGGCTGGATTAGAAATTATTCTTCGGTGATCTTTTGCCGTATGGGCGCATTGCGATTCAGTTCAGTTGCGGTGGACCGTCTGCGCAAGTCAAACAGGAGGTGAGAAATGGCGCTTTTAGACAATGGGGTGAAGATGGGAACAGGCCTGGCAATCGGTCTTGGAGTACTGATTTTGGCGCCCGCGGTCGCTCCGGCGGTGGCGGCAGTGGTGAAGCCGGTGGCCAAGGCTGCGATTAAGAGCGGCATTCTGTTGTTTGAAAAAGTCGTGGAAATGATTGCGGAGGCGAAGGAATCGGTTGAGGACCTGGCCGCCGAGGCCCACGCTGAACTCGTTCAGGAAAGACGGAGCGCAGAGGCTGCAGCCCAGGGCGGAGGGGCAGGCCCCGCCGAAGAGGCGTAGTTGACCGGCGGACGCGAAGCGCTGCGGGCGAGGATAAGATCTGCATGGAATTCTGATACAGGGGAAAACCATAGTCCGGGACATGCTCTTTAGGAAGGGTCCCGTAAAAATTGTTTTCTCGGGCTTTTCACCCTGAGTAACGGGCAGGGAAAAAAGGGAGATAAAAATGAAAAAGGATGAAACTGCAACAATTAAGGACACCCCCCCTGAGGAAAAAAAGAGTAAAGCGGCTTCTTACCAGGAGGCCCCGGAGGCAGGTGCGGCGGTTACTCAAAAAACGGTAAAGGATGCTATCATCAACGGCTTTCAGATAATCAACCAGGTTGAGGCCGGATTGGTGGACCTGGCTCGAAACACTGTATCGGACACGATAAAGGCGACCGGGGCGGTTGCGACCGAGACGGTGGGAGTGGCAAGCGATGTTATCAAGGGAACGATTTCGGCCGCCCGGGAAGCCGGGACTGGACTTCTGGACGGGACAAAGAGCATAGCCAAGGGAATAATCATGGGCGTTAGCGATGTCGGAGGCGACGTTGTGGGCGCCGCCGCCCAGACCGCCAGAGACGCCGTGAAAGGGGCCGCCGATGTAGGGGGCGACGTAGCGCTCGTTGCCAGAAGAGCTGTCGATGGAATCATTGAGGCTGCGCGACAGATCGGAGGAAACGTTGGTGAAATATCCAAGGCCGCCGTCAACGGGGCCATCGAGGCGGCCGGTTCTATCGGGGAAAATGCGGTTGGCGCCGTCCGCGGGATTTTAATGGGTGTTGTTAACGGTGTTAAAGATGTTGCCGGAGCGGCCCTTCCGCGCCGGGAAAAATAAAACTTTGCGGGCGGCCCCACCGCCTTTTACTGCCGCCGCCGGAGGCGGCGGCGAATCCGGCCGGCGGTCTCACCGCCCGGAGGCCGCAGAGGAAACAGATTTGAATAAGCCGGAAAAAATAAAAAAAATTAAATTCAAGTCGCTGCGCACCTTGCGCCTCTCAAAATCGACCGTGGCTCCCCGCTCAAATCGTCGGATTGCGGCCGGGTTGTCAATCGGTGGAATTAAAGGGCCGTGGTCGAGACTTTGAGCGCAGCCATTACCGGCAGAGCCAGATTCAGGGTAAATGGGCTTTACCGTTGCGATTCCCTGAAGGGCCACCTCGAGTGCACGCTCTTTGCCGACCCTGCCGTTATCAGCGCCAGCGCAAGCACGCTGACCTCGGCCGTATTGGTGCGCTTTGATTCCGTGGCCACCCCCGAACTTATCAGGTCTTTGATCGAAAAGGCCGTATCGGAATTCCACCAATCTGACTGTTTCGATATCAGTCCTGTGCAGGACATGGGACCGAGCAAACGGCGAGACGCCGGAGGCAGCCTGCCCTCTCGAACTCTTCGGGCAGAAGAGAGCCCGGCGCCGTTTGTGCCCGCCATTGATCCACCGGCCTGCCACACTCCTTTGTCATCCGGCAGGCGATTCTCGCCACAAGAGCATCCATGGCACGCGATCGGATCTGAGGCCGTGGTTGCTTCCCTGGCAGGTTCGGCGCAGACTGGGCTTTCGAGCGAGACGGTCCGTGAAAGGCTGGCGGCATATGGCCCCAATCGCCTGGCAGACCCTCCGCGCAGATCCAAGTTAGAGATGTTTTTCAGTCAAATGAATTCTTTGCCTGTCGCTCTGCTTGGCGTTGCAGCGGGGATTTCCATTCTTACGGGGGGAATCGCCGATGCGATCGTGATAATTGCCGTCGTGGCGATTAATTCCACCGTGGGCTACGTAACCGAATCCGAGGCGGAAAGGACGATCTCCTCTCTAAAAACCCTGCTGCATCCATCTGCGGTGGTAGTCCGGGACGGCGACAGGAAGAGGATTGACGCCCGTGATCTGGTGCCCGGAGACCTGATGGTCCTGGAGCCGGGGACCTACATAAGCGCCGATTGCAGACTGATCGAAGCCGCCCGCCTGCGGATCGATGAATCAAGCCTTACCGGCGAAAGCCAACCTGTGCTCAAAGAGACCGGCGTGATCGAAAAGGTGGATATTGCACTGGCAGACCGTAAAAACATCACCTACATGGGCACACTCGTTACCGGGGGGCAGGGACACGGGATCGTGGTCGCAACGGGCCGGTCCACCGAGATAGGAAAGCTCCAGGAGATGATCGGCGAAACCGTCGCCCCGCAGACCCCGCTGGAAAAACAGCTAAACACAATCGGCAACCAACTCGTATGGTTATGCGGGTCGATCTGCGGGCTTGTGTTCATAGTGGGGGTTGTAAGGGGGGCTGCTCTTGCGATGATTGCGAAAACGACCATTTCCCTTGCCGTAGCCGCAGTACCCGAGGGGCTTCCAGCAGTCGCCACCACGACCCTGGCGCTTGGTATCCGCGAATTGAACGCCCACCGGGTAATCGTCAGGAACCTCGAAGCGGTGGAAACGCTGGGAGCAGTCCAGACGATCTGCTTTGATAAGACCGGGACCGTAACCGAAAACCGCATGTCGGTAATAAAAATATTCTGCGGCAATCAAACGATCGAATTTAAACAGGACGGATTTTTTCGAGGCGCCAGGAAGATCAGCCCGCGCAGCAGCCCGGACCTTCTGCAACTGGCCGGAATCTGCATTCTGTGTGCGGAAGTAAGCGCAGAAGATGCGGAACAGGGTTCATCCACCGAAAAGGCGCTGGTCGAATTCGCCATTCGCGCCGGTTTGAGTGTATCCGAGGAAAACGAGCGCCATCCCAGGATCAAAACCACCTTCCGTACGGAAGACCGTCACTTCATGTACACCATCCACGAGGCAAACGGCGACCCGAACGCCGCTCCCGGAGCATTGAGGTTTCTGGCCCTTAAGGGAAACCCGGTTGAAGTGCTCGCTATGTGCGACAAGCAACTTGTCGGGGAGCAAACGCTCCCGATAAGCAGGGAGGACATTTCGAAAATAGAGATCGAAAACGAGCGCATGGCGGGCGATGCGTTGCGCGTACTCGGTTTTGCATTCCAAACCGGCGAAAGCGAACAGGACATGGAAAGCCTCAGCGGCCTGACCTGGCTCGGGCTTATTGGTATGGCGGACCCGCTGCGTCCCGGGATGAATGAGCTGGTTGCACGCTTTCACGAGGCAGGCATAGACACTATAATGCTCACAGGCGATCAGAGCCCGACCGCCTACGCAATCGCAAAAGAGCTGGGTCTCAGCGGTGACAAGCCAATTGAAATCCTCGATTCTACAAGCCTTACCAACATAGACCCGGGGGCGCTCAGGGCGCTTGCGCAACGGGTGCACGTATTTGCCAGGGTTAGCCCCGCCCATAAGCTCCAGATAGTCCAGGCCCTCCAGGATGCCGGAAAAATAGTTGCCATGACCGGGGACGGCATAAACGACGGACCTGCGCTCAAGGCCGCGGACATAGGGATTGCCATGGGTCATGGCGGCACCGACGTAGCGCGGGAAGTCGCCGACGTGGTGCTCGAGGACGATAATCTGGAAACGATGATCCTGGCGGTCGGCCACGGCAGGTCGATACACAATAATATTAAGAAATCACTGCATTTTATCCTGTCGACCAACCTAAGCGAAATCATGGTGATGTTTGTGGCGGGCGCGGCCGGTATGGGTTATCCGCTTAGCGCCATGCAGCTTCTCTGGATAAACCTCATGTCCGATGTTTTCCCCTGTCTTGCACTGGCCCTGGAGCCTCCCGATCCCCACATTCTGGAGCGGCCGCCTCGCGATCCCAAAGAACCGATCATAGGCAGGCAGGATTTTAAGCGAATGGGGGTCGAATCTAGCGTGATCAGCCTTGCAACCCTTGGGGTCTACGGGGTCGGCCTGGCTCGGTACGGGTTCGGGATGAAATCCTCTACCCTGGCTTTCCAGAGTCTCACCCTCGCCCAGTTACTTCACTCCCTCAGTTGCCGATCGGAGAAGTTGAGCATCTATGACAAGGAGAAACTGCCTCCCAACAAGTATCTGAACATGGCGCTCGGAGGCTCGCTAGTCCTGCAACTGCTTACTTTTATCGTCCCGGGGCTTCGGAGTCTTCTCGGGATTGCGCCTGTAAACTTGTTCGACGCCGCTGCAATCGGGATCGGCTCAATCCTGCCTCTCCTGGTAAACGAGGCTACCAAAGGCAAGAGCAAACCTCCAGAATGAGGAAGATATGAAAAATAATTTCATGCTCACATCGGAATCGGTGACGAAGGGCAACCCCGACAAGCTCTGCGATATCATCAGCGATGCAATAGTTGACCACTTCCTCGAACAGGACCCTTACTCCAGAATAATCGCCGAGTGCTCCCTCGCCGCCTCCATTGTCTTTATCGCCGCCAGATTCGCCTCTCAGGCAGCTTTCGATCTCGCCGAAATTGCCCGGAAAGTAATCTTGGAGGTTGGATACACCGGCTCGGATTTCAACGAGAAGACTTCCAGCGTGCTGACCAGTATAAAGGAGCTTCCCCTGGACCCGGTTTACAGGTTTGATGAAAGAAAGCTGACCTCCAGAAAAATAGAAGCTATACCGGCGGGAAACCAGGTTACTACATTCGGGTTCGCATGCCGCCAGAATGCCGCGCTGATGCCGCTGCCCATTTTCCTCGCCCATAAACTTTCGAGGCGGATAGCTTATGCGGGAAAGGAGAAAATTCTCAAATACCTTTGTCCGGAAGCCAAAACAGATGTGGGCATCCAATACAGAGACCGGAAGCCTTACCGGATTCACAGCATCACCATCACCGCCAGTCAGAAAAACGCTGCAAGCCCCGGGCTCGACAAGCTGAGGGCGGACATTCGAGAGGTCATAATCGAGCATGTATTCAAAGATGAGCCGCTTCGGCCCGACGAATGCACCGAAATATTCATAAACCCTGAGGGGATTTTCCACCTCGGGGGGCCATCCGTTCACTCAGGCCTCACCGGGAGAAAGACCTCGATAGATACCTATGGCGACTACTCGAGGCACAGCGGGGCCGCTCTCAGCGGAAAAGACCCGCTTCGTATCGACAGGGTGGGAGCGTACGCCGCCAGATACGCAGCCAAGAACCTGGTGGCCGCGGAGTTGGCCGATGAATGCGAAGTGCAGTTGAGCTATTCGATTGCGCGATCGCGCCCGGAATCGGTCCAGGTAGAGACTTTCGGCACAGGTAAAATCTCCGACGAGAAACTGACCCTGCTTGTAGAAAATAATTTCGATTTCCGGCTTGCGGCCATAGTCAGAGATTTCGAACTGAGAAGGCTTCCGTCAAAAAACCACGGAGCGTTCTACCAGAAGCTTGCGGTCTTGGGCCACGTGGGACGGCTAGACCTGGACCTGCCCTGGGAGAAAACAGACAAGGCGGACTTGCTTAAAGAAGGGTGAAGGGCGTGAGCAGATTCCTGCTTCTGGATGTGGGCGCCGGAACACTGGATGTGCTTTTTTATGATGACCTCTCAGCTCTGAACTACAGGGCCGTGGTGAGGTCTCCGGTGCTTTACCTGCCCGAGCGGGCGCAAAGTATCGCCGGAAACCTCCTCGTAACCGGTGTTGAAATGGGGGGCGGAGCACTCCTGGACGTCCTTACAAGACATGCTCAAAAAGCACGGGTGCTTGTTTGCGCCTCGGCTGCTCTGACCCTTAGCCACGACACCGGCCGTATACGAAATGCGGGTGTCGAAATCATCGAAGATGATCAAGCCGAAACATTTGCCGGTTCAGAAGACTATACTGCTTTAAGACTTAGTGATTTCCCGCGCGAACACCTGGAGATGATAGTCGACAGTTTTGGAGTTCCCTTTGAATTCGATGTCGTCGGGGTGTGTGCTCAAGACCATGGCGTGCCCCCGGCCGGAAAATCGCATCTGGATTTCCGGCATGAAATAATTATGGCGGCCATGGAGCAAACGCCCTAAAATCGCATCTGGATTTCCGGCATGAAATAATTATGGCGGCCATGGAGCAAACGCCCTTACCGGAATCTTTACTCTATGATAAAAAAAGCGTCCCTTCCTTCCTGAATCGGCTCAAGTCCATAGCTCTAACAGCTTCGGACCTCCCCTGCCAGGAAGTTTATGTAATGGACAGCGGCATGGCGGCCATACTTGGCGCGTCCCTGGACTTTCAGTTGAGGGGCAGGAAAAGATTTATCGTGCTCGACATCGCCACTTCGCATACAGTATGCGCCGCTATTGAAGATAATGAAATTGCGGGCCTCGTCGAATATCATACGCGAGACCTAAGCCTGGAAAAACTGGAATCGCTCCTGGTCGATCTCGCCGAAGGCAAGCTGCTCCACCGCCAGGTGCTCGCCGAAGGAGGTCATGGGGCATACATCAGGAAGGCTATCGGGTTTGATGCCGTCGAAGCCATTGTGGCCACGGGGCCAAAGCGGCGGCTCGTCGAAAATTCAAAGCTCCCGGTCATGTTCGGAGCGCCTCTTGGAGACAATATGATGACCGGAACGGCAGGACTCCTCGAAGCGATTAAAAGGCGCAAGGGCCTCGAGTTTTCCCCTTACCTGTGAGGTGTATGAATAGATCCAACACAAAAGCTATACTTTGTCCCAACTGCAGATTGCTCATAAGCCTCGATGAGGAGCGTTGTCCACACTGTGGTCTTCGAAATCCGGGCTCGCGCTGGAAAAATCTTTCGATTGCTTCCGGTTTACTGGGCCCCGAAAGAATTATCACCAATATCATAGCCGTAAACGTAGTCCTGTTCATTTTGTCGATTCTCTTGTCGATACTTTTGAACCCCGGTTCCATCGGTTTTTCCATGAACCCGTTGTACTTTCTGTCCCCCGGCCAGGCAAGCCTATTTATTCTCGGGGAAACCGGAAGCTACGCTATCGTCTATTACCACCGCTGGTGGACCCTGCTGAGCGCCGGCTGGCTGCACGCAAGCATTCTGCACATACTTTTCAACATGATGGCCTTGAGGCAAATTGGCCCGCTTATTGTCCAGGAATATGGCGCTTACAGGATGTTTTCGATTTACACGTTGAGCGGGGCCTTAGGTTTTCTGGTCTCTTACCTTTGGGGAATACCGTATACCATTGGAGCATCCGCATCCATATGCGGTCTTATCGGCGCGGCCCTCTACTTCGGGAAAAGCAGGGGCGGACAATATGGGCAAATGGTCTATAAGCAGGTGAGCGTCTGGGTCATCAGTATTTTCGTATTTGGCTTGCTGATCCCCGGGATCAACAATTGGGCTCATGGCGGTGGGCTGGTCGGCGGGGTCCTGGCGGGATTTCTTCTGGGCTATGATGAGAAAAATCCGGAGACCTATCACCATAAACTTCTGGCGGCCATTTGTGTCCTTGCCACTTTGGCGGCCCTGATCGCATCACCGCTTATCGGCATTCGTTTTCCCTGGCAACACTAGTGAGTTTCCAGCGTGAAGCTGGACTCTACTTGCTCGCTGTAAGACGGCGAGCTAAGAAATCCACATAACGTGTTTCATCTTGACATCGGTTCCTGAAAAGTTAAGATCGCAAAATTACTGCTTTAGCGGAGAAGCGGAGAAATTGGAATTGAACGTACTGCCGCCCTCAAACAGAAATACTGCCGTTTCACGCTGCCTTAGCGTCTCGTTGGCCCTGTTCATCTTCGCCCTCACGGCTTTTGTGCATTTGGCACACAACGCGTCCGATTTTCGGCCGACTTCCTGCGAACCTTCTTCCTATAGAGCTGAAAACGATGCGCGCAACACCGAGGACCAGCAGCCATGCCCGGCGTGCGAGATCGTAAAGGCCTTCCAGACAGCGCAGGTTATCCTGCTTTTTCTGCTCCTCTACATCGTAAAGAAATCGGATTTTCATCGGTACTATAAACCGGAATCTCACTCGATCAGCATCTACGGGGATCAGTGGGTTCGCGGCCCGCCTCAGCCTGCCTTTAGCTAGTCCTTAATTGCGTAAATCATTGCCCACATTCAAATAGGTTCATCAAGCCTGCCCCGGACTGCGATCCGGGACGAAGCTTGTCCCGGAAGTGTTTAGTCCGGGAGTCGGGACCCAGAATCTTTTAAGAACTGGATTCTGATTTAGTCGGACTATTTCCGTCCTGGCAAGGAAATCGAGGGCCTGAGCTGAGGCTTGACTCGATATGCCGGGAATAAAAAGATATTGACACGTTAGGCGTGCCTAACATAATATGCCGATCTAAAACTTAGGCGCCTTTTTACTTTTTACTTTTGCTTTGCCGCTGCCGAAGGCAACGCAAACCTGGCCGGCGGTCCCACCGCCTTGCCTTCTTTAGGAGCAGTCCCATGTCCGGATCGAAAAATTATTCAAAGCGAATGCGCTTTGCCCTGCTGGGAGGCTTGGTAACTATCTTTGCGCTTGGGTTGTGGTTGGGCCGCTTTTCGCCTTTCCCGTCACAGAGCGCTGCCGGGGATATACCCGACCCACCGCCCGCCTTTATTCGGCAGGGTGAAAACATTGTCATACCCGAAGGGTCGGCATTGCGCTCACGGCTCAAGGTCGAGCCGGTCACAGTGAAAAACAGTCCCCACGTGCTGCAATTACCGGGTGTAGTGGAAGCCGATCCGTCCCGCACGGTCAATGTGCTGCCGCCTGTGGCGGGAAAAGTTGTAAAACTGGACATCCAACTGGGTGACGTGGTTAAGAAAGGCCAGCCTCTCGTCGTTCTAGACTCGGGTGATCTCGCCCAGGCTTACGCCGATGACGACAAAGCGCGTTCAGCGCTTAAGCGCATCAAGTCGAGTCTCGAACGGGCACGCGGGGTGCACGAATCCGGAGGCGGCCCTCTGAAGGACGTACAGCAGGCGGAGGATGATTACGCCCAGGCGGAAGCCGAGTACAATCGTGCCGAAGCGCGGCTCAAGGAAATCGGCGCGTTGGGCGAGACCAAGGACAAGTCTCGGCTCCTGACCCTTATTTCACCCAACGCAGGGATCGTCACCGCCCTTACTACCGCCTCGGGCGCGTTTGCAAACGATCCTACTGCTTCAATCATGACTATTTCCAACCTCGACTCGGTATGGGTCACCGCGATGGTGCCGGAGAGCGATATAGCCTATATTTCGAGGGGCCAGTCTGTCGATGTGTCCTTTGCGGCCTACCCTGAACAGGTCCATCACGGCGAGGTTTCGTTTGTGAGCGCCGTAGTCGAGCCGGACACGCGCCGCACCAAGGTGCGCATATGTTTTGCCAATCCCGAGGGCAAGTTCAAACCGAATATGTTCGCAAACGTCAAATGTTATCTGCCGCAAAGTTCGACCGTGTTCGTGCCTGATTCCGCCCTGCTCATGAACAATGACAAAATCACCGTGTTAGTCGAAACAGAGCCCTGGACTTTCGTCAGACGGGCTGTTGTGTGCGGCTACGGGGAGGGTGACGGCACTCGAATCGATAATGGGCTGAGCCCGGGGGACCGCATCGTCGTTAAGGGAGGGGTACTGCTAAATGATTGATCGAATCATCGGTACCTGTCTCCGGAAACGAGGGGTGGTCGTAGTCGTGGCGATTCTGCTTGTCGCTTTCGGCTATTACGCGTGGAAAGAGCTGACGGTAGAGGCATATCCGGACATCGGCGACGTTACGGCTCAGGTGAGTACTCAGGCGCCGGGGCTGGCCTCGGAAGAGGTCGAACAGGAGATAACGATTCCGCTTGAGCGGGCGCTGGCCGGGACACCCGGACTGGCCAACATGCGTTCGAGCAGTACTTTCGGCCTGTCGCTCATCACCCTTATATTTTCTGAGGGAGCGGAGGACTACTGGTCGCGCCAGCGCGTCACCGAGCGGGTAAATTCGGTCACTCTGCCCCCGGGCATTCAACCCGGTCTGGACCCGGTGACCGGCCCGGCAGGCGAAATCTATCGCTATACGCTGGAATCCGACAGCAAGAACCTGATGGAACTTTCGGAAATCCAGAAATGGACGGTCATCCCGGCGCTCAAACAGGTGGCCGGAGTAGTCGATGTCGCCAACTTCGGCGGTTTCACGATGCAGTATCAGGTGGATCTCGATCCCGTGGAACTCCAGCGTTTCGGCGTCGGCCTGAACGACGTGGTTGCGGCGATCAACAACAACAGCTCGAACGCCGGGGGCAGCCGCATCTCGCGCGGCGAACAGGGCTATGTTATCCGGGGCATCGGCATGGTGCGCACGCTGGGCGACATTGGCGCCATCGTGGTAACGCAGCGCAGCGGGGTGCCGATACTGGTGCGCGATCTCGGAAAGCTTGTTTACAGTCACCAGGAACGTGAGGGTATTCTAGGCAAGAACGCCAACCCGGACACGATCGAAGGCATCGTGCTTCTGCTCAAGTACCAAAATCCTTCAGAAGTTCTGAAGGGCATTCACGCCCAAGTAGCGGAACTGACCAAACAGCTCGAACCCATGGGGGTGCGCATAGTTCCCTATATAGATCGGGACAATCTCGTTCAGATGACCATCGACAAGGTTTCTCACACCGTGCTCGCGGGAATCCTGCTTGTATTTGTCGTGCTGATGATATTTCTGGGCAACCCGCGGATTGCCTTGACCGCCGGGGTGACCATACCATTTGCCCTTGTCGTACTCTTCATTGTGATGCACCTGACGAAAATGTCGGCTAACCTCTTTTCGCTCGGCGCGATCGACTTCGGTATTATAGTCGATGGGGCAATCGTAGTGACGGATGCCTGTCTGCGCAAGCGTGAGGCTAACCCGGCCGGAATCCTGAGCGAGGATGACCTGTTTTCGGCGACCACCCAGGTAGCGCGTCCGATCTTCTTTGCAACGCTCATCATCATCACCGCCTATATCCCGCTGTTTGCTTTTACGCACGTGGAGGCCAAGCTCTTCCTTCCAATGGCTTACACAGTCAGTCTCGCGCTTTTGGGGGCACTGCTGTGTACTTTTACGCTGATTCCCGGTCTCACCTTCATGGCCCTGCGCAAGCCGCGGCGGGTTTTTCGCAACCGGCCGCTCGAACTGCTGCAGACTGGGTTCCGAAGATCGCTGGATCGTATGCTGAGCATGCCGAAAATTGCCTTCATTATCGGAGGGGGGGCGATGGTGGCTGTTGTGCTGTTGGGCATGACCACCGGACGGGAATTTTTGCCCGAACTCGATGAAGGCACCCTATGGCTCCAGGTGCAAATGCCGACCGGATTGTCCCTTGACAAGGCAAGCGAAATGGCGGACGAGTTGCGGCGCACTCTCCGTGAATTTCCCGAAGTATCTTATGTGGTCACCCAGCTTGGCCGCAATGACGACGGTACCGATCCATGGACACCTTCCCACATCGAAGCCCCTGTTGGGCTAAAACCTTACGATACCTGGCCCAAAGGCGAAACCAGAGTAGATTTTCTGCGTCGGCTCAACGCCCGCCTGAAACAATTGCCCGGCTTTTCGATCGGCATCAGCCAGCCGATTATAGATATGGTATACGATATCATAGGCGGCGCGCACAGCCCTCTTGTCATACGCATTTATGGGGACGACTTCAATGAGCTGCGCCGCATGGGCGGGGAAATCATCAAGGTGCTCGACGGCATCCAGGGGACAGCGGAAGCCTCCATTTTTCAGGAACCGCCGATTCCCCAGATCGTCATCGACATAGACCGCGCAGCCGCAGCCCGCTACGGCATCAACGTGTCCGACATTACCACGCTTATCCAGACAGGGGTTGGCGGAGCACCGGTCAGCACGGTCTATGTACAGGACCGTACGTACGGAATTACCGCACGGTTTCCGAAAGATTGCCGCAACAGCCCGGAAGCGCTGGGCAACCTGGTGCTCACCACGGCGAGCGGGGCACAGATTCCGCTCTCCCAGGTCGCCGGTATCAAGCTTCGGACCGGCGAAAGCACCATCTCGCATGAAATGACCCGCCGCGCCCTGCTGGTGCGGGTCGATAACCGGGATCACGCCCTCTCCAATTACCTCGCCGAAGCCCGAAGCAAGATCAATCAGTCGGTGCAATACGACCACGGCAAATATCATATAGAATATGGAGGCCAATTCGAAAGCGCGCAACGCGCCGAGGCGCGGTTGACTCTGATAATGGGGCTCGTGCTGGCGCTGATGCTGGTGTTTCTGTTTGCCGAGTTCGGCAAGCTGCGCCAGGCGCTGCTGGTCCTGGGCGCGGTGCCGCTCGCCACCCTGGGCGGGCTGATCGCGCTCCACCTTACCGGTGAGACGCTCAACGTCGCCAGCGCTGTCGGCTTCATCGCCCTGTTTGGTGTGGCTGTACAAAACGGCATCATCATGATCGCAAACATCAGGCGAGTGCGCGAGGAGGGGGCGGCCCTCCGGGAAGCCGTGCTCTCCGGTGCAGTCGAGCGTTTCCGGCCCGTGCTGATGACGGCTACCGTGGCCACGGTGGGCATGCTGCCCGCTGCCCTGGCAACAGGGGTGGGCACCGATGTTCAGCGCAACCTGGCCACTGTGGTGGTGGGCGGCCTGATGATCGCCACCCTGCTCACCCTGTTCATCCTGCCAACCTGCTTCTTCTCCATGGAGCGCTGGGTGGAAGGAAGGCAAAAGTAAAAAGTAAAAAGGCAAAAGTAAAAGGGTAGAAAATCTAATGTGCGAAGAAATCCATTCCGTAGGTAGCGCCGCCTTCCACGGCGGCGCAAAAGGCAAAAGTAAAAGAAGCCATATTCTTCCTTTTTACTTTCTACTTTTTACTTTTGCCTTGTCCTCTTGTGCTGTTGGGCCGGATTTCCAAAAACCGGCCTCGCCAGAGGTTGCCGGCTACACTCCAGGGCCTTTGCCGGCGCAGACCGCATCCGGCGATGTTCATGGCGGTGAGGCGCAACGGCTGGTGCAGGAGATGGACATCCCCGCTCAGTGGTGGACGCTGTTCCACTCCAAACCTTTGAGCGGCCTGGTTGAACAGGCGATCAAAAAAAACCCCGACCTGGAAAGTGCGCAGGCCGCACTGCGTGTGGCCCGGGAAAACGTCTACGCGCAGGAGGGGGCGTTATGGCCAAGCGTTGCGGCCAGCTACAATGCATCGCAGCAGAAGGTCCCCGGACAACTGGGCGCTCCTACAGCTTCCGGCGCGTACACCTATAGCCTCCACACTGCACAGGTTACGGTAGCGTATACCCCGGATGTGTTCGGCGGCACGAGGCGGCAGATCGAATCGCTCGAAGCGCAGGCCGGTTCACAACGCTTTCAGCTCGAGGCCACTTATCTCACTCTTAGCTCCAATGTTGTTGCCGCCGCGATTCAGGAGGCCGGCTTGCGCGGGCAGATCGCGGCCACAAAGAAAATCATTGATATCGAGATCCACTCGCTCGAACTTCTGAAACGCCAGTATTCACTGGGCCAGGTGGCAAAAGCCGATGTTGTTGCGCAGGAAGCGGCCCTGTCGCAAGCTCAAGCCACGCTGCCCCCGCTTGAAAAACAGCTGGCGCAGCAGCGGGACCTCTTGAGCCGTCTCGCCGGCCGATTCCCCACCGACGCGCTCACCGAGCAGTTCGAAATCTCATCGCTTGAACTGCCGCAGGAACTGCCCGTGAGCCTTCCTTCGAAGCTCGTTGAGCAGCGGCCCGACGTTCGTTCAGCCGAAGAGCTTATGCACTCTGCCGGCGCCCAGATCGGCGTGGCCGTAGCCAACCGGCTGCCCAACATTCCTCTGAGCGCCGATATTGGCTCCAGCGCCACTCAGATCGCTCAACTGTTCACTCCGGGGACCGGTTTCTGGACCTTGGCGGCAAACGTGACCCAGCCGATATTCCAGGGCGGAACGCTTCTTCACCGGCAGCGTGCCGCCGAAGAAGCTTATAAGCAGGCGGAGGCGCAGTATCGCAGCACGGTACTTACCGCCTTCCAGAATGTGGCAGATGCGCTTTACGCCATCCAAAGCGACGCAGATGCCGTTAAAGCGGCCCTGGCCGCCGAAAAAGCCGCCGCTCAAAGTCTTGACATTGCGCGCCGGCAGTTGGAGTTGGGAGATATCAGCTACCTGGCGCTGCTCAATGCCGAGCAGACTTATCAGCAGGCGTCGCTCAACCTGGCCCAGGCCCTGTCCAACCGCTACGCCGATACTGCAGCGCTTTTTCAGGCGCTGGGCGGCGGCTGGTGGAACCGGTCCGACGTGCCTGCGAGGGTGGGCGGCTAAGGCCGTTGGGAATAGCGTCGAGGATGTAGCTACAGGATGGAAGCGCCATGGTGCGAAAAATCTGTGTACTGATAAGCACGTGTTGTCTCATAACCGCATTGATGCTCATTGCGCGGCCACCTGACTCACCGGCCCGAGGCGGGGGATGCTATGTGCCTAAAGGACCATTTCAACAACTGACGGGCGAATTTGTGTACGACTATAAGCTCTACGGCGCGGTGGGAAAGGACTGGGAAGGCAGTTGTACACGGGAAACGACTTGCGCCTTAGTTAACGCGCATGCTAATCCCGAAGGTGGTCGCGGTGGTTGGCCCGCGGTGGAATTCACAGTGTGGTTCCTTGGACCGATGAAATCCGATAACCCGAAATGCACTTTTGAAATCTCGAACGGAGGGGAAGTCAAGGCCATCAAAGAGGCGACTCGGCATCACTTGAATGTAATTGCAGTACCTAAAGTATTTGACGATGCGGGGACGCACGATTTTTCAAATCTTCAATCAAACACCCCCTGGACGATAAGATTTAGTTGCGCGTCGGAATAGCTTGGAAATTTTGAAGCGAAGGAGGGCAACAAAGATGAAAGGGTTCAAATTAATTACAATTTTCCTGGGGGTTATGCTTTGGGTTTTAGGGGTTCATGCGGCAGCATTTGCCAAAACATACTGTGCTAATATAAACAGGAGCAAGGCCGGCAAGGACACGCGTTACGTGAAGCAGAACCCCGGCGGGACTTTAGGCGGCAGGGGAAAGGGGACAACTGCCGTGCAGGGTGGTACCGGTACAAAGCCCAGCCAGGCAGGTCAGCCCAAATCTGTGTACAAACCCCCGGCAGCAGCTTCTATGAAGAGTGTGAATCACATTACATCGTCTTCCAGTTCGTCCAGGTCTTCCGGCAACAAACCATATTCATCATCGTCCAGGAAATAACACAAGAAAAGCGTCCGCCGTTGCCAGTCGTCAGTGGGCATTCTTGTGAAAAACGATAAAACAGTTACTCATGAAAGAGTTTTGAGTTTCGCGTTTTGAGTTTTTAGTTAACTCAAAACTGAAAACTAACAACTGAAAACTGCCCCTAAGCTGCTTTACGCACTTTCCAGATATCGGCGTTTTTCTGCGCGAATTCTTCAAAAGACATCGGGGCCTTGCCTGTCAACTCGCGTACCGTGCCGGTTATCTCGGCCATCAACCCCTTGCGTACCATAGCGAACAGGTTAGCCATATACTGGATCGCGCTTTCAGGCATTCCCTGCTCTCGGGCCAGCCGCATCGTTTCAGTTTCGGATATGGTATGGTATGTCACTTTCCTTCCGCACACATCGGATAGGATTCGTACAACCTCCCCATAGCTTAATGCCTCGCGGCCCGTCAGGTCGTACTGCTGCCCTGAGCGCTTTTCCTCAAGGCAGACGGCGGCCGCCCGGGCAATGTCTTCCACCGAGATGAAGCTGGTCTTAGCCTCACCTGCACTCAGCCGGATGGCCCCCGAAGCAATCGAGGGCGCAAGCCACCCGGTTGAAAAATTCTCCATGAAGAAATTGGGGCGAAGAATTGTGCAGTCAATTCCCGACTTCAACAGGTGCAACTCGATCATACGGAGTGGATTTTGCTCACTTAACTCCATCTTCAGGGCCGAAATGAACAATATGTATTTAACCCCTGACTCCCCGGCCTTGTCGATGAAAGGGATCATTTTTGACGGGGCCTCGGAATCCAGGGGTGGCGCGATGAGAAAAACGCCCGACACTTTATCGAGTGCGGCCTTATAAAGGCCCGTATCCTTATAATCGAAGACCAAGGGCTGGACCCGCTGCGTCCACTTGATTTTTGTGGTCTGCCTTGTAGCGGCCTTTACAAAGATCCCCCTGTCCACCAGGGCTTCCACCACTGCGCTTCCCAACTTCCCGGTAGCGCCTGTTACCAAAATTGTTTCCATTATTGTTACCTCCCTCCGGCAATTTTGCGGCTTGAACCCATATCCCGGCATCGAACCCCAAAATTGTCGCGATTTAAACAACGCCAAGTCTTTGATAATTTTATGGTTTACTTATTATGATAGTTACGGTGGCTTTTTCTCACAATCAAGGAATTGCGTTCAAATTGCGTGCTTCGGGAGGGCATAAAGCCCTTTCCTACAAAAGCACCGCGTAACTGTCCCGTAGAAGGGGCGGCGTTTATCTCCGCCCGCTATTGAACGCAAATTGGTATTACGGATTTTTCAGCCTTGACACCGCTCCGAAAGGACAAAACTTTAATTAAGGATTCATAGGGTGGATTTGAAAGGAGATAAAATGGAAAAAGAAGTCAATGTATACGTACTTCCCAAGTCTCCGGACACCAATCGGATCAAAAGATATCTTGCGGGAAAAGGCCTCGATTTCAAAGTACATGACATTCACTCTGATGTGAAGGCCCATAAACAAATGCTTGAAGCGACCCGAGGCGCGTGTGGGGCGCCTGTGATCGAGATTGGTAATCGGATCGTCTGCGGACTGGATAAGCAACGGTTGGATGAAACAATAAAGATGGAACTCCATTGATTGGACTCAACCCGGACCCGCCCCGCGAAGCGTAAAAGTCAAACTGCTTCACGGGGCGGCTAAAATGACAACCGGTGCTCAATGGACTGATTTTGATGACAACCGTCCACTGATTGCTAATTGCTTTCCCCTCACCCCTCATCCCATAAGCGTTCACCACAGAGGCGGCAGGGTCGCAGGTTAACACGTGCGCTACGTCGGGCAGTCCCGCCACATGCGCGAGGCCGAAACTTTAGCCGCTTTTCTCAGTTTTTCTCCGTGCTCTCTCAAGATCGACCGTGGCCCCTCGATCAAATCGTCGGATTGCGGCCGGGTTGTCAATCGGTGAGATAGCATTGTCTTTATTAACTTTTATGTCGCTACGATTGTTTAAGGACGAATCGAATCGGAAGAAGGACTTTGCAGGCGAGGGGTTCACCATCTTTTTGGGCGGGAACGAAACTCGAATCCTTAATGGCTTTAACCGCTTCCTCATCGAACCCGAACCCGGCCTTCTTCAGCACCTCGATTCCAAGTGGGCGGCCTTGCTTGTCGATGGTGACACGCAAAAGAACTATTCCCTCTTTTGCCAGCCTTTTTGCCAGCGCAGGGTAACAGGGCACGACTTTGCGCAGGAAACTGGGACCATCCGGAGATCCAAAAGTTCTCTCCAGGGAGCTTTGGCTTCCTGAGCCGATCCAGGCTCCTCCGGGCGGTCCAGCGCCCGAAGATGCCGCAGCGCCTTCGCCGGTCCCGGCAATCTTGCCCGGGAGATCCTGGTTTGCGGGGGACTCGGATTGTGCGGGATCGAGGTTCATATTCTCCTTCGGATGGGCATCGGTCTCGATATTATTCTTCCGTGGCGCCGGCAAGTCCTTCTGCTTTTTCTGTTTGGTGGGTGGATGCGCGCTTGGCGCTTCATGGATCGCTTGCACTCTTGCGCCGGTTTCGGAACCACCGGCACGCTCTTTCGCCGCAGGCTCCGAGGGTCCTTTAAGGCCCGATCCGGCTCTGTTTGCGTCACCATCCAGAGAAACGAGCCGTACTTCCATCCATTTATGGCTCGGGACTTGAGCCGTACTTCCATCCATTTATGGCTCGGGACTTGAGGTCTAGGTGAGCACCAAAGCAGGCAGGCAAGAGCTGAATGAAAAAAAAGCACCAATGCCAAACTTGACCATGTCTTCCTGCCGGAAGCGCCTGAGACCCGGTTGATCCACTTCAAAGAGAAATTGTCTTGCGGATCATCCGATCTGGAAAGATCGATGTCAAAGTCTGCAACGTCTGCGGCTAACGAGTTATACCAATTTGCGTTCACGTCAGATCCTCCGGGAGGGCATAAAGC
>OMOE01000158.1 GCA_900290365.1 Syntrophobacter sp. SbD1
TCACCAAGAGCGCCATTCAGCAGATGATGGTTCCTGCGCTCATCCCGGTAGTCGCACCTGTCGTTGTCGGGTTCCTGATAGGCAAAGAGGCTCTCGCTGCAACCCCGGCGGGCCTGATCGTAACGGGTCTGTTCCAGGCCATCGCAATGACGAGCGGCGGCGGCGCCTGGGACAACGCAAAGAAGTTCATTGAAGACGGCATGTACGGCGGCAAGGGTTCGGACGCTCACAAGGCGGCTGTAACCGGCGACACCGTAGGCGATCCGTACAAAGATACGGCCGGCCCGGCAATCAACCCGATGATCAAGGTTGTCAACATTGTCGCGCTGCTGATCGTTCCTCTGTTGAAGTAATACGGATGGCGGGTTTCGGGTTACTGGTTACGGGTTGAAAAACAGCTCGAAACTCGTAACCCCCGATTTACAGATCCCCGCCCGCCCTACAAAATGAAACCGGCGGTCTCGAAAGAGCCGCCGGTTTTTTAGTTTCCAGTTTTGGGTTTTTGCTTTTTGTTTTACTTGAATTCTCTGTCGAGGATCTGCTGGACCATCGTGTAAGGATCGGACTCCTTGTCAACTACCTTCTGCACCATTTCGTCCAATGAATCTCCGTGTCCTTCGATTCTTTCAAGGATAGTTTTGAGTGCCTCATCTCTTATGGCTCCAATGAGCTGGATCCTGGCGCGCTTTTCCAAAACTTCCCGCCACTTATCGGTATGGGCGGAACGAAGGTGATTTTTGTGCTTTTCGATGGCTTCGTAGAGCTGGTCTATGCCCCGGCCCTTTATAGCTTCGGTTTCTACGATCTGCGGATCCCAATCCCCATTGTTACGGTTTCTGGAGCTAAGCTCGATCAGGTTCATAAGCTCGCGGACGGTTTTGCGGGAACCCTCTCGGTCGGCTTTGTTCACAACGAAAATATTGCCTATTTCCATTATGCCGGCCTTAATGGCCTGGATGTCGTCCCCCATTCCCGGGACTGTCACCAATACGGTTGTGTGGGCGCTGTTGGCGATTTCCACCTCATCCTGGCCAACCCCCACCGTTTCGACCAGGATAACGTCCTTGCCCGCTGCATCCAGAACGTTTACCATGTCGTTGGTGGACTTTGACAGACCGCCGAAATGGCCGCGTGTAGCAAGGCTGCGAATGAAGACTCCAGGGTCGAGAAAATGGCGCTGCATGCGGATGCGGTCACCCAGTATGGCGCCTCCGCTAAATGGGCTTGTCGGATCGACCGCTAAAATCCCGACCGTCTTTTCTTCCTTGCGGTATTTGATCGCGATCTGGTCGACAAGAGCGCTCTTGCCTACCCCCGGTGAGCCGGTAAAACCGACAACAAAGGCATTGCCGGTGTGCGGATAGAGTTCCCGGAGAATATCCCTTGCAGACGGGATCTCATCGTCGATATCTCGAAGTATCCGAGCTATCGTCCTAACGTCACCGGAGACAATCAGTTCAATAATATCCATGGGGAGTTTTCAGTTTTTAGTTTTCAGTTAAGAGTATGCTGGGCCGGTTTGTCTACCTGTTGAGCACTACGGCTCTGCGCGGCCTGATGCTGTTGCTGACCCACTCTGTTATATCCTGAAGCTTTGCGCCGGGTTCGAATATCTCCTTTATGCCGATCTCCTTGAGCCGCGGGATATCTTCGAGGGGGAATATGCCTCCGCCAATCACAGCTATATCTTCAGCGTCGTTCTCCCTCAAAAGCTCCATGATCCGTGGAAAGGAATATGTGTGAGCCCCCGACAGGATGCTTAGGCCGATAAGGTCCACATCCTCCTGGATGGCCGCGCTCACAATCTGCTCCGGCGTCTGGTGGCATCCGGTGTAGATGACTTCGAAGCCGGCATCTCGAAAGGCACGGGCAACTACGCGTGCGCCCCGATCATGGCCGTCGAGGCCGGGTTTGGCAACCAATATACGAAGTTTCCTAGCGTTTTCCATGGAAAGCCTCTGAGTTTTCAGTTTTAAGTTTTGAGTTTTCAGTTCACTCGGCCCACTGCTCACAGGGCTAAAAAGTCCCCGGGTCCGTATAGGTCCCAAAGACATCCCTGTAAAGATCACAACATTCCTGTTCGGTGGCTCCGGCCCGGACCGCTTCTATCAGGGCGGGCATGACGTTGTTTTCCCAGCACGGCGGACCTTCGCATCTGCCCCTGAGCACATCCATCGCTTTTTGAAGCCCGGCTTTGTTACGCTTTTCCTTGAACCGGCTGGTGCGCTCGATCTGCATCCGTTCGATTTCTTCGTCTATCTTAAGAACGAATTCCAATTCCGGCCGATCTGAGGTGTACTTATTGACCCCGATTATGATTTTCTGCCCGGCATCGAGCTGCCGCTGGAAATGAAAAGCCGCATCGGCAATCTCCATCTGCGGGTAGTCTCGTTCAATCGCCCTAACCATCCCGCCCATTTCATCGAGCTTGCGGATATAGGCGTTGGCTTCTTCCTCCATCCTGTTGGTAAGCGCCTCAACGAAATAAGACCCCGCGAGCGGATCTATGACGTTTGTCACACCACATTCGTCAGCCAGTATCTGCTGAGTGCGCAGCGCGATGAGCGCCGCTTCCTCGCTTGGAATCATGTAAACCTCATCGAGGGAGTTGGTATGCAGGGACTGGGCGCCGCCCAGAATCGCGGCAAGCGCTTCCGTGGTAGTTCGAACGACGTTGTTGTAAGGTTCCTGAGCAGTAAGCGAACAGCCAGCCGTCTGAGTATGGAAGCGCATCAGCATGGACCTGGGGTCCTTGGCCCCGAAGCGTTCCTTCATAATCCTCGCCCATATGCGCCTGCTTGCGCGCATCTTGGCTATTTCTTCGAAAAAATCGATATGTGAATTCCAGAAAAAGGAAAGCCGGCAGGCGAAGTCGTCGACTTTGAGCCCCCTCTTTATTGCTTCCTCGACATAGGTAATTCCATCATAGATAGTGAAGGCAAGTTCCTGAACGGCAGTCGAACCTGCCTCCCTGATATGATATCCGCTTATGCTGATCGTGTTCCAGCGTGGCACCTCCCTGGTTCCAAACTCAACCGTATCGGTTACCAGCCTGAGACTTGCCTCAGGGGGAAGCATGAGTGTTTTCTGAGCTATAAACTCTTTGAGACAGTCGTTCTGGATGGTGCCACCCAGCTTCTTTCGCGAGTAACCCTCGTTTTCGGCATTGGCTATATACATTGCCCACATTATCGAAGCGGGAGGATTTATGGTCATCGACGCCGTGACTTCTTCGAGGTTGATGTTTGCGAACAGCCGCTGCATATCTTCGAGCGTATCGATTGCCACGCCGCATTTACCGCACTCGCCCCGGGCAAGTGGGGAGTCCGTATCGTAGCCCATGAGGGTTGGGAAATCGAAAGCCGTGCTGAGGCCGGTTTCACCGTGGTTGATCAAATAGTGGAACCGCTGGTTGGTGTCCTCTGAAGTGCCAAGTCCCGCGAACATGCGCATGGTCCAAAAGCGGGCCCTGTACATTGTGCTTTGAACACCCCTGGTAAAAGGGTATTTACCGGGAAAACCGATATCTTCCAGAAAGTCCTTGTCCGCAATGTCGGCGGGAGTATAGAGAGGCTTTACCTCCAGGTCAGAAACGGTAGAGAACCGGCTGAGTCGCTCCGGCATTTTCTTGAGGGCCTTCCGATACTCCTCCAGCCACTCGGCGTGTTCTTTCTCAATGCCCTCGAGCGCTGACTCGGAGAGAATCTTTTTTCCCATTCGCTACCTCCTGAAAACGTTGTATACAGGCACTGCCCGAATCAGGTCTTAACCAGAGAGCGCATGGATTGTCAAACAAATTCCGCTTGACTGTGCGTCCTTGCTTAGAGTAGTTAGGAACTTGTGCAGATCCCTGAACCCTGCTCCTCACCTGTTCTATTATAAGCGCTCATTTCGATCTAGATCTATGTCTGTTCCTCTCGGGGTATTGTACCTGATCGGGTCTGGTGGGAATATCCTCGAAATTGAAAAAGCTTTCATACAGCATCCCCCGGCCTGTGTAAGATCTTTTCTTTCCAAAACCGCTCCAACCTTTTAAGAACATTGTGCGGCAGATGTGCAGTCCGCAAGGCCTGTCATGTTTAATGAGAAGGAGGTGATACAGTTTTAGAATGCCGCAAATCGGGGCACTTCCAAAAGAAGAAAACAGCATTAATCCAAGAAGGAGGGAAATATGGCAGACGTTTTGAAACCGCGATGGGGGCAGCCGGTCACAGGTATTATTTCAACAATCGTATTTTTCCTTGTAGCATGGTTTACATGGTTTCTTTTCAGCGATCCCAGAGGCCCTGTGGGATCTTTTCCGTACCCATTCGTCATGTACTTGGCAATGATGATTCTGGTAGGCCTGTGGCAACACATGTTTCTTGGCGACTGGCCTTTCCAGGACGTTCCCCAACCGGCAAGAGGAATCATCGAGACTGTAGTTAACCTTGTCCTGGTCTGGTTTATGATTCATATCGTTTTCTACAGGGTATTGGGACTTGGATTCAATTTTCTTAGCCAGTCGGGAATGGAAGCCGCCCTGGCTATCGCGCCCGCCAAGGGAAAGGCCACACTCGAACTCGCGGCATTTGTGGCGCCGGCCGCCAGATATGCCGAACGGGCCATTGTCACTTTTGTTCTCATAGGTTTCTTTTCATATCCGTTCGTTACCATTCTTTTTGCGAAATGGCCCATACGCCCGAGCGATCTCACCCAACCCCAGGCGGGTTTAGCCGAACTCGGTTGGACCTCCCTTTTGACACTTTTCTTCTACACGGTCCTTATCGTGCCTTTCTGGGGACTGATCTGGGAAACGCTGTTCGGGACCGGAATAGCTTTCGGCCGCCCGTGGTGGACAGGCATCGCCGGAATCCCTCACGTGCACTGGGTATTCGGCTGGTGGGAATGGATGATCATAATTTTGTTCATGACCCCGAACGTATGGCGAATGAAGCCGTGGACTCTGATAAAACTGCCGCAGCCATGGAAGGGCCTGATTTCTTTCGTATGCACGGTCATCCTGGGCTACCTGCTCGCCTCGCTCTGTATAAAGCTGATGCCCGCCTGGATAAACATGGATGATATCAACCATCACCTGGCGCCGGCCGACCACGGTAGTCCTATCCGCTTTTTCTGGTATCACGCAGCTGAGATAGCAGGCTTTACACTGATTCCTTTCCTGGCCTGGCATCATTATTTCGATGACATGGCCCCGATGGCCGACCTGGATTCGTGGGGCGCCTTCTGGTTCAGGACAATCGGTGTCCTTATCCTGATGGTCATTACTTACGCTCTTTTCTATGCAGCCAATTTCGGGTTCTGGGGCCTGGGCAACCATCACATGGAAGGAGACCTCGCCGAAAGATACCTCAACGGCGAGTCCCTTATCTGGAACTTCTGGTTTATCATTCCCCTTCTGTGGAACGAATGGTTTTTCCACAAATGGCCGTTCTATGTCCATGAGCATCATTAAAGGGTATTAAAATCAAAGGGTATTAAAATCCGATTTTAATACGGAGGGCGGGTTCATCCCGCCCTCTTTTTATTTTGCCACAAACCTCCCGAAGCAACCGATTTGAACGCAACTCCATATCAGTAGCCGGGACTAAACCTATTGAATTGAACGATGAAGTTTTGTACATAGAAATAACGCGCCTGTGTTCAGGCGGTTGCGGGGTTGAGACCCTGCGATATTTGAGGGGACCTTGCCCGCGATTTAGCAAAAAGCCGACCGGAGCCGCAAAGAGATGCAACGCCTGGCCTTCGATACAGAAAAAATAGCTGTCCTGGCGCAGGCTATCGCTGTTTCGGAAGAACTCATAAGCGATTTTTACAAGATTTCCACTTCCGAGTGGAAAAGATACCGCTACGACATTCAAAGCTTGAGCGGTCTTGACGAAGAGGAAGTTGCCGACGACGCTTTTGCCCAAATCCGCAGATATTTTCGACGCCCCGGCGAAAGGACGCGGGGAAGCGAACCGGGCGATTTTTTCAAAATCTGCATCCAGGACCATGTTATCCGCAGGGCGGTCGAGCGCGACAAAGGGATCGGGCTTTTCCCCCTGACCGCCTACATAGTGACTCATGAACTGATTCACGTGGTCCGGTTCGCCAAATTTGTACAGCGGTTCGACTCCACCGCCGCCGAACAGGACGCAGAGGAAAAACGGGTGCACGCCATTACATTCGATCTGCTGCAAAGGACCCGCATCCCCGGGTTGCCTGAAGTGCTGGAGGCATTCAAAGACTGCCGTACGATGGAGAATTTCATTTAAAAGGAAACATAATGGATACCAGGATAACCAGAGAAGAGGTGCGACACGTAGCGCTGCTGGCGCGTTTGGAACTCTCGGAGGCCGAAGAAGAACGGATGACCGTTCAGATGAACGGTATTCTCGAATACATGGACAAGCTCAATGAACTGGAGACCAAAGAGGTCGAGCCGACCACGCACGCCATCCAGTTGCAAAACGTCTTCCGCCCGGATTTGGTCCAACCTTCACTGGACCGTGAAGACGCGCTTGCAAACGCGCCCGGAACTGACGGCGTCAATTTCGTGGTGCCCAAAGTATTTTAACAGATGCTCATGTCCCCATGGGACACTCTGAAACCATAAAAAGGGACGCCCCGACCACCTCTTGCCGCCGCCGAAGGCAGCGGCGAACCTGGCTGGCGGTCCCACCGCCCAGAAAAGGCCTCATCAAAATGCAAATTCACTCTCTTTCAATTCACGAGATCCATGACCTGCTCAACAGCGGGCAAATCGGGGCCGTCGAGACGGTTTCCACATTTCTTGATCGAATCCGCGCAATCGACCCGAAGTTAAATGCCTATCTGAGCGTCCTGGGGGAGAAAGCCATGGAGGAAGCAAGGCTCTACGACTCGAAAGAAAAAGATTATTCAGCCTCTCCCCTGGCGGGAGTGCCGATCGCTATAAAAGACGTGATCTGTATTCAAGGGACTCTAACCACCTGCGGTTCTCGAATCCTCGAGGGATTTACCGCCCCCTACGACGCCACGGTTACGGAAAAGCTCAGGCAGGCCGGGGCCATTTTTATCGGCAAGACGAACATGGACGAGTTCGCGATGGGGTCGTCCACCGAGAATTCAGCTTTTATGAAGACCCGCAACCCGTGGGACCTGGATCGCGTTCCCGGCGGTTCGAGCGGGGGTTCGGCCGCCGCAGTTGCCGCCGGGCTGTGTGCCGGGGCGCTGGGCACCGATACCGGAGGGTCCATCAGGCAGCCCTCATCTTTTTGCGGTGTTGTCGGCATCAAACCGACTTATGGCCGGGTTTCGCGATTTGGACTCGTGGCCTTTGCCTCATCCCTGGACCAAATCGGCCCGATAACCAGGGACGTTGAGGACGCTGCCATCATGCTCCAGGCTACCGCAGGCTATGACCCAAGGGATTCCACCTCGGTCGATCTGCCGGTCCCCGATTACAGGGGTGCCCTGAAAGAACCGATTCGGGGTCTGCGCCTCGGGATTCCGCGAGAGTATTTCATCGAAGGAACCGATCCGCAAGTCGACGCGGCCGTCAGAGATGCAATATCCACGTGCAGCAGGCTCGGCGCGCAGATTGTCGATATTTCCCTGCCCCACACCGAATACGGCATTGCCGCCTATTACATAATCGCCCCCGCTGAGGCCTCATCCAACCTCGCCCGCTACGACGGCGTAAAGTATGGGCTCCGGGCACAGGGATCCAGAGACCTGATGGATATGTATTGCAAAAGCCGCTCTCAGGGGTTCGGCGCCGAGGTCAAACGGCGCATCATGCTCGGCACTTACGTATTGTCGGCGGGCTATTATGATGCCTACTACAGGAAAGCATCGCAGGTAAGAACACTCATCAAGCGGGATTTCCTCGAAGCGTTCGAAAAATGTGACGCCATACTGGCGCCTGTGTCTCCCATTCCGGCCTTCAGGCTGGGGGAGAAAATGGACGATCCCCTTCAAATGTACCTGAGCGATGTATTTACGCTCCCGGCAAGCCTGGCAGGAATCCCAGGGATTTCAACGCCCTGCGGTTTTACCTCCGAAAACCTGCCGATCGGGCTTCAGATCCTTGGACCCCATTTCCGGGAGGACCTGGTTTTAAGAATAGCCTACCAGTTCGAACAGGCCACCCCGTTCCATCTGGAAAAATCAGGAGTGGTGAATAGCTGATCAAGCACACTTGTCGTTGCGCAACTCTGACCGGCCGTCGCCCGCCGGCCCGATTCCGTTGCTTCCGTTTGTTTCGCTGAATTGCAGAAAAGAAGTCACCCCCTCACACCCCATATAGCGTTCCAGGATTCTGGGGTCCGATCGGGCTAAATCGACAAGTACGAGAGCATCGAGCGCATCGTTGAATTTATGATCGACGCTGAAGCCAAGAAATTTCCCGCCGAGTTTCATATAATGCTTCAAAAGTATGGGAACACCCGTTGCGTCCTGTTCTATGTCGGATATCAGTTCTGAAAAATCCTGGATCTCATGCACCATCGAATAGGCAAGCCCGAGGTTCTTTTTCCCCAAAGACCTGCCGCGAGGGGCATTCCTGGCCCGCACGAATCTTGCCAGGTCCGAATGTGTATGCCCCTCTTTAAGGAAATCCACAATCAGCTTTCGGGAAATACCGAGATACCCGTTGTTTATACTCACAGCTCCAAAAAGGAACCTGTACTGCGGGTTGCTTATCACAAATCGCCCAATACCCGACCACAACAGCATGAGGGGCTGGTATGTCTTCTGGTACTCGGGACGCACAAAAGACCTGCCCAGCTCCAGGGCCGGACCCATTTTGTGAAACAACTCATCTTTGTACTCAAAAAGAGTGCTCGTGTAGAGGCCGCTCAGACCGCGCTCCTTCATGATCGTATCGGCAAGGCCAAGCCGGTAGGCCCCAACAATTTCATCTTGCTCCCGGTCCCATAGAATTACGTGCCGATAGTATTGATCAAATCCGTCTATATCGATCGGGTTTCCGGTCCCTTCGTTTGCCTGCCGGAAAGTTATTTCCCGCAGCCGCCCTATTTCGTGGAGGGCATTGGGAATCTGGGCGGCCGATGCGCTCAATACGTCATAGTTTTTGGACGATAAAAGCAACTGCTCGGTGGGAAGCCGCCTGATTTCTGCTGCAACCAGGCTCGTCTCTTCGGCTCTTACCACTGGAAGATGTTTTGCCGTGCTGTTGGCCGAGCGACGTAACAGCTTCACACGCCTTTCGCGTTTACGGTTCTGCAGATTGTAGGTCCTTAACCTCAGGTAATCCATAATGGCTGAATCATCCAGTCCGGCCAGCCTCTTGAAAGGGATCGGCTTCCCGATGTGCGCCCGAACCTCCCGGGGCTTTTTCTTTAGATTCTCGCCCGGCAACATCAACGTGCGGAGCATTGGATGCAAAAGCCCGAGCCCGTGAAAGAGCGGACTGTTGTGGCCTTCAAAATAAACAGGAAGCACCGTCGCCCCGGTCTTTCTGATAATCCGCGCAACTGTCGGGCTCCACTGCCGGTCAATGACGCCAAATCGGCGCAAGTGCATGTGAGAGACTTCTCCCGCCGGAAAGATACCCAGGGCCCCCCCGGCCCCAACCCACTTAATAGCATCTCTCAACGGCTTGAGATTACGCTTCACCGATCCGTGTCCGCCGAAAGGGTCCACGAAGATCATCATGTCGTTTGCTTCACCAATTCCCAGGGCCCCGAGCAAAAAATTGGCCATAATTTTGGTATCTTCTCTCGCTTTGAGAAGAATCGAGGCGAGAACCATGCCCTCAATGGCGCCAAAGGGATGGTTGGCCACCACGACGAGGGGGCCCTGCGAAGGCACCTTGGCCTGATCGCTGGCGAGAACATGATAAGTTGCGCCAAGCGCCTGAAGAACGCGATCCGGGACCGCTGTCCAGCCAGGCAAAGAACTAAATCGTGAAAAAATATGGTTCAATCTTTTAAGCGGCAGTACATGCCTTAGAAATAGAGACTTGAAACCCGGTCCCAACAGGGTTTTCCCGCCTGAAACGGTTTGCCCGCAAAGTTCTGCCAATGCGCCGCCGATCATCTGTTCCATGAGTTTCGGCTCCTGTTCTCAGTTGATCAATGAGTTTCCAATTGTCTTTAATGGAGAAGTGGCGCGAGTATAAAGGTGTTCTATGACAGTCTTGTGAGAACCGCGTTAAAAGAAGGTTACAGATGCTAAAGAAGGCAAAAGTAAAAAGTAAAAACGCATGGTGGGTAAGATCGAGTGGCGTTCAAGAGCGGAATCAATAGTAAAGACGCTGGACCCCGGCCTGCGAGACTGTGTCGGAATTCAGAAATGCTCGAACAAATCGTACTGGACCAGTTTTGCTTCCCCCTTTTTTAAAGGGGGATTGAGGGGGATTTTACTTTTGCCTTTTTATTTCTCGGCTTCAATGAAGTCGCCTACCCCGACGTACTGTTTGACTACTCCCTTCAATTCCTGTTTTCGCTCCAGAAACTTTTCCTTCATCCCGCGAAGCCATTCCCCATGGCGAATCACCGCATCTTTGCTCAAGAAAAGAGGATGCTCCCCCGGATCGATGTGGAACTGGACGGATTCGTTCTTCAATTCCCAGGGACCCGACCTAATGCCGCTAACTTAAGAGAAATTCCTGTCCTTTCGCATCCTTATGAATTTTCGGT
>OMOE01000025.1:0-574 GCA_900290365.1 Syntrophobacter sp. SbD1
AGCGGCCTTGGATATTATGGCCGCCCATTTCTGGAGCACGCCTGCCGCATTCGCAACGCCCACGGCCGGCAGAAGAGCGCCTGCCGCCACATTAAACAATATGGCAAGCGGAATGGACAGAACCGTCCGGAACAGGTTGGCTGTGACGGCCGCCCGTGGAAATCCCCGCCATGCGTTATGACTGGCGATATAGATCCCATTGACGAGGGCCATGAAGGTATACAGCAGCACCTGATTGGTGGAAGCGGTTATCCCGAAGCCTCTATGAAGGATAAGAGTTTTAACCACCCAGTCGAGCAGGGGAACGGAAAGGCCGGTGAAAAGAAGCGAATCGCTTAGCCTTCCCCAGTCGATATAGCTGTCCCACTTGAAAAGAGCGGAGCGTTTGAGCCCGCCTGCGCCGAAAATCGATTGTACTATGTTTCTAAGACCGGTTATCCCAAACCAGATAAAGCCTCCGAACCATGCGAGCAACCACCAGTCCCTGGTTAAATAGAAGGTGGTGAAAGCAGGAACGAAACCCGCCACAATCTTGATCGCGTCCTTGAGGCGAGTGTTCAGGTTATTCCAGGAA
>OMOE01000025.1:584-6334 GCA_900290365.1 Syntrophobacter sp. SbD1
GCTCCCGCCACAATCTTGATCGCGTCCTTGAGGCGAGTGTTCAGGTTATTCCAGGAAATTTTTATCTTAGGCGTTGCGGGCGAAGGAAGAAGCTCGAGGCCGTTGCCCTTCTCACCGCTCACGCCCCCAAGGGTGACAATATTGCCTTTGGCAACTATGCGCGTTGAGGGTTTGCGGATTTCCCAGCTCTCTTCGCGCTTTTCCCCCAGGTGGCGCAGGCCGGGTATACGGCCCGAAATGGAGCGAAGCAGGCGCGGGAAAAGCTGAGACCTGCTGTTTTGCGGGATGAAAGTATTTCGGAAAAAAGCGTCGATCCGTACAGGAATTATCATTCTATGAACACCGGCTGAGAGTCGAACTTCTCTTTGCGACCGTACCGGCAGTGTTTGCAGCAGGGCAAGCCCCATTCCGTGGAACCGGCGGGAATAGCCGGTGGAATCGCTTCCGATCTTAGAACGCAGGGGGCCTTTGCGGTAGAATTCCTGAAGAGTCGAAATATTTCGAAGGATTTCATAGAATTTTGACATTCTTTCCGGACCGTACCCGTCGTCGTCTTCCATGCGCTTTATTATTGCGCGGATATGCTTTTTCAGGCCTACGGTGTTTTGATCGTTTATGGCCCTCTGTAATTCATTTATTTCCTGATAATTGGCAGCCTTTCCCGAGGAAAAATCCTTGAGATTGAAAATTTCGAGATCGCTGATCGCGCCCTTGCACTCGTAGAGAAGCTCAAGGACTTCTTCGACTTTCAGATTGCTCAAGTTGAGCGTTATCCGGTAGCCGGCCCGCAGCCCGTTGAGCCGGTCAAAAAGCTCCAAGGGTGTCAGTTTTAGCAGAATTGGCAGATTTGGAACATCGGGGTCATCCAGCGGCACATGCGAGTCCGGAATCCAGGGGTTTTGCGTGGGCCTCAGGTAGCGGTCTACCAGCGCCTCCGAGTCAAGCATGTTCATTTGGTCAACAAGAGCGGCGATACTTTCCCTTTGTTCCACCGGGGATTTCTCGTAGATGGGCCGCAGCTCTTCAACCCGAGCGCGCATTAGCGGAAGAAGATTTTCATGTATGAATTTCGCCAGATGAAGTATCGAAGGCTGACCGGCGCCCGCATAGCAAAGAAAGGCGGCCTGATCGATTCGATCCAGGTTCAGCCCGTAGCTTTCATTGATTTCGAGCCGGTGGCGCCGGTTGAATTCCTCGAGGACTGCCAGCACATATTGGAGCCGATAGGCGGAAACATTCCTGCCTTCCTCCATAAAAGACCGGGTCCGCTGGTCGGAAAGAAAAGAAATGAAATCTCTTGCATCGAATAAGCCTGTCGGCAAATAGATAAGCTCGATGTATGCGCCATAAAACCTGGCGGAAAGCTCAATTCCGATCCTCACAGTGACGCCCATTATCTCGGCGGCTTCCAGAAGCTCTTCGGCGGCCCCGGGCGGGACATAGTTGTAATAAATTACAATGAGGCGCCGGATACCCTTGATCCATGCATCCATTATAAGATGGGACGGCGATTTGCGCCCCTTGGTGTTCGAATCGTGAACGTGATCGTCGAAAGAGACCTGGTTCCATTCTTCGGGCATTTCGAGAAGATGATACCGGCGAAGAAGAGAGCGAATAGACCTTGGCCGGCCTATTACCGCCATGCGAAAATCATGGGCGAGTTTCAACTGGCAGATTTTGCAGTCGCGGGCGCGCACCATTTCTTTCATTATTTCCAGGAGGACCCGCGCGGCATTTTTCCGCATGTGCGCTTCTCCGCTGCTCATGACCTCGTCACGCAGGCATCGCAAAGCGGTGATGCGCTCATGGGCTTTACCGGCCTCCAGCGACTCGAGCAACCTCAAGGCGGCATAGGCCATTCGCAGCGCCGGTGAGGAGGCCAGTTCCTTGATCCCGTGAGGGTGAAGATACGCGTAGAGGAGGTTCTTGAGATACTTAAAGGACTCTCTGCGTTCGAGTACGTAGTTTACGAGGCCTGTCAACTCGTAGTCGCGATTGTCGAAAATGATTCCCGGGATTTCCTCTCCCATGACGCTTTTCCGTGGGGCGGCGGGCGGTGGGACCGCAGCCGGGTTTGCCGCTGCCTTCGGCGGCGGCAAGAAGAATTCCTCCATCTCCCTTCCGAAAACTTGGGAAAAGGGGAGGATTGGCCCCGCCTTTTCACAGTGTCCCATGGGGACATTAAGAAGTGTATTCAACAGCTTTGCAGCTATTTTTTACTTTTGTTATCAAGGTTTGGGGAAAAAGTGCCCCAAATGGATTTTAGCATCAAATATCGAACATGTACAAAAAAAGTAATAACGCAACTCCAGGCCGGGCGCCGGGTGATGGATGACAATGCAAGCTATAGACGGGCAAGCGAAATGTGTGTTATCAACGCGCTCAAACTGATAAAATCGGCATTTTTCTCGCCATTTCGAATCGGGATAACGTGTGATCTATCGGAATATGTGGGAGAATCAAGACGATCAGGTACAGAGTTTGTACCTGCTTCACTAACTGTTTGGAGGGGGATCATGTTGCGGAGCGGTGAGAAGTCAGGCGAGCGTTGGAACACGAGTGTCGAAATCGAGTCGAACGAGGATCTCGGGACCGGCATCCTGAGGGAACAAATCCGCCTGGCAATGGAGCAGCTTCCGACCGTGCACGGGGCATCTGTAATCACTGCTCTCTTTCTTTGTTATGCGGTACGTCATATCGTCCCGTACGCAAACATTTTCGGATGGTTTACGCTGGTCCTGTTGACTGTCCTTGGCGAGATCCTGCTTTACCATAGGTTTAGCAAAGTGTGGGAGGATTCGTTTACCGGTGGACCCTGGAAAAATGCTTATCTGATCTTGGTTCTGATTTCGGGGGTAATTTGGGGACTCTCCGCTTTTATCATTTTCCCTGCCGGTAATCACGAACTGATATCGCTCTTTGTTCTTGTAATGGGCGGTATTGCAGCAACGACAACGATATCCCATTCGTCAATGAGGTTTTCCCCCATGGCATGGATTGGGCCGGTAGCGCTGTTTTACGTTATCCGCTTAACCATGGAAGGTGGAGAATTTGCCTATACCGTAGGCCTCCTGATCGTCCTTTACCTGTTAACTGTCCTGATCTATTCGTCCAAACACAACAGGTTCATCACCTCTGCAATTGCCTTAAAGTTTAAAAACCTGGAGCTTCTCGAATAGGTGCAAAGGGCAAATGACAGTCTTTGCCAGGAAATTGCCGAGCGCAAGATTGCCCAGGAAACACTGAGAGTCAGTGAGGAAAAGTTCCGGCTGGCTTTTCAAACCAGCCCCGATTCAATCAATTTGAATCGTGTTCACGACGATATGTATCAGGATATCAACGAAGGTTTTACAAAGATATTGGGTTATGCGCGCGAGGAGGCTATCGGAAAGACTTCCCTTGAACTCAACATTTGGGACGATCCTAAAGATAGGGAACGCCTGGTGACCGCCCTGGAGCGCGAAGGTTTTGTCGAAAATATGGAAGCCAGGTTCCATGGCAAGAACGGCACGAACGTAATTGGGCTTATGTCCGCTCGTGTATTACATATCGGCCGGGAAGACGTTATCCTCTCGATAACCCGCGATATCACGGAACGCAAGCGAGCGGAAGCGGCCCTGCGGGAAAGCGAGGAGTTGTATCGCACGCTTGTCAGCTTATCTCCCGACGCGATCTCGATGGCGGACATGGATGGCCGGCTCACCTTCGCTTCACCGAAGGCCAGGCAACTGTTTGGAGATTTGCCTGATGACGAGATCCTTGGACGCCCTATACTATCCTGGGTCGCACCGGAAGAGCAGGAAAAGGCGTCTGCGAATATAGGGCATCTGCTGACGGCAGGGACGCTCACAGCTACCGAGTTCACACTGGTAAAAAAGGATGGGACCCGCTTTGTCGGAGAGGTCAACGCCGCGGTCATTCATTCTCCTGACGGCAGCCCAATGAGTATGATTATCATTACCCGTGACGTCACTGAGCGCAAGCGGATAGAAGAGGAGCTGCTGAGATCGCAACGGCAATTGGCTGACATCATTGAATTCTTGCCGGATCCTACATTGGTGATCAATAACGAGGGAACAGTTATCGCCTGGAATCGCGCCATGGAAGAAATGAGCGGAATCTCGAAGAGTAATATGATTGGCAAAGGCGATTTTGAGTATTCCTTGCCTTTTTTCGGGAGCAGGAGGCCGATACTCATTGACCTTTTGTCTGCAAGTGAAGAGAAGAAGATGGAGTTATATGAATCTGTTTCAACAGTTGGCGGCGCCATCGTTGCCGAAACCTATGCGCCGCAGGCCTATGGAGGAAAGGGAGCATATCTGTGGAGTGTCGCAACTGCGTTGTTTGATGGGCAGGGAAATGTTGCAGGTGCGATAGAATCCTTACGGGATGTTACCGAGCGCAAGCGCAGTGACGCGGAACGAACGCTGCTCGCTACCGCAGTCGAACAGGCCGAGGAGAATATTCTCGTTACCGATGATCGTCGAACCATCCTCTATATCAATCCAGCCTTTGAGCGTTCCAGTGGCTATCGTTTAGAGGATCTCAAGGGGGAAAAGCTTAGAGTTCTTAGGAGTGATCGGCATGACGAAGCGTTCCACCGGAACATGAAGGAGACCCTTGACTATGGCGAAGTTTGGATGGGCCTCATCATCAATAAAGGGAAAGATGGCACGGATTTCGAGATAGAGGGTACGATTTCTCCGCTTAGAGATGCCTCCGGTTCAATCACCAACTTCGTCGCCGCCGGTCGCAACATGAGCCGTTTTCGCAAACTGGAAAGAGAACTCTATCAAGCCCAGAAGATGGAATCAGTAGGGCGTTTGGCCGGCGGCGTAGCGCACGATTTCAACAATATGCTGGGGGTGATCATTGGCCGGACGGAAATGGCCCTGAAACAGGACATCCCCACGGACAAACTCCAGCACAACCTCAGGGAGATCCTCAAAGCGGGCCAGCGTTCAGCGGACCTTACCCGGCAACTGCTGGCCTTTGCCCGCAAACAGACCGCCATCCCTAAGATACTGGATTTGAACGACACGATCTTGGGCATGCTAAGAATGTTGAGACGGCTCATCGGTGAGGATATCGACCTGGCCTGGCAACCGGGACTTGATCTCTGGAAAGTCAAAATTGATCCCTCCCAGGTTGACCAGATTCTAGCCAATCTTATGGTCAATGCCAGTGATGCCATTTCCGGAATTGGCGCCATCACCCTGAGGACCGACAACGTTGTGATCGACGATTCCAATAGGGCAGAGACGGGCGAATTCATTCCAGGACAATTCGTTCTGCTGACCGTTAGCGATACCGGAGTCGGTATGAGCCAGGAAGTCTGTGAGAATATCTTCGAACCTTTTTTTACCACTAAGGAAGTGGGCAAGGGAACCGGACTGGGATTGTCCACCGTCTACGGCATCGTTAAACAAAACGACGGCTTTATTTCTGTTGCCAGTGAGCAGGGGAAAGGAACCACATTTGGGATCTACCTTCCACGGTTCGAGGTTGAAACTGCACAGGTCCCCTCTGAGCAGATTACTGTCAACCGCCCGACAGGCACGGAAACCATCCTACTGGTCGAAGACGATGAAGCTATTCTTGACCTCAGCAAGATGATTCTCGAAGAGCTGGGCTACACCGTCCTTGCAGCGCATGCTCCTGTATACGCCTTACATCTTGTCGAGGAGCATCCGGGAGATATTCACCTGCTGATCACGGACGTAGTGATGCCGGAGATGAACGGGCGAGAA
>OMOE01000079.1 GCA_900290365.1 Syntrophobacter sp. SbD1
GATACTACATCAAACTCGACAAAATTGCACTTGTATTAGTGATTTTTTCAGCAACCTGCTAGGGGCCAATAAATTGTCTGAGGAAATTGGCAAGAAGCTGGGAAATGTATCCGCCGAATACGCCTCGGGAGTGGTGGAAAAGCTTTGGGAGCGGGTCAAGGCGGTTTTTAGCTCCGATGACGAAAAGACCGTCCTGGCACAATTCGAAAAATACCCTGACGCAGCCGGTAAACTAGTTGAGACTCACTTAGAAGAAAAGCTCAAGCAGGACAACCAGTTAGCACAGGAGTTATTAGAACTGATCAATGCCCCCGGCCCGGACGGCAAGAGTTCCGGCGCACAGATCATGAATGCTGGAATTGCCGGTATTGTATACGCCCCTGGAGCGAACTTTTCCGGCGCCACTAACGTGACTATCAGCGGCGTGTCATACGATCGAAGGTCGGAGCAGAAAACGTCAAAAGGTGATACGCATTAGCATACATGACCGAAGGTTAAGCCTGGTGGAACGGCTGAACAAATGTGGCCTGAGGAGCGAAGGCTGATGATAGACGAAGATTTTGACCCCAAGAAATTCATAAATCGCGAATTTGAACAGGAGCTGTTCGAGGAATTACTTCAGCTAAAAGATACCTCTCGAATTCTCGCCATTCAGGATAACGGCGGGATGGGTAAAAGTCAGCTCCTTGAGAAATTCAAGTATCGCTGCCGTACCATCAAGCCGCGTACACCTGTCAGCCTCGTAAAACTAGACCAGTTGCCGGGCGACTCCCCCCTGGATTTGGTCAATATCCTGGTAAAGGACCTGTCTCCCAGGTTCGACTTTTCAAACTTTAACCGGTATGAAAGCGCCAGGATTTTTAAAGACTTAAGTCCGATTCGGGCGGCGATCGACCTCCACAAAGCGACCTTCAATAAAGCCAAAGACGTTACAATCGCGGAGGTAGCCACACACGTCGACCACGCGGACACGGTCAACATCAGTCCGGGTTCCACGGAGTTTAGCAGTGATATAGACCGAAAAGCAAAAGAAGTGTGCCTGAGCGCCTTCTTCGATGACCTGAAGGAGCACTGCGCCAATGAACGAATTGTCCTCATGTTCGACACCTATGACAAGTCTTCGAAAAATGTCAAGGACTGGATAGAGGAACAGTTGCTGGAACAACTTTTCTTCGATTGCGAGAACCGGCCCAAACAACTTATCCTGGTGATTGCCGGGCGTGAGATCCCGGACTTTGAAAGGCGCTGGTCCGCTGAGGACTACAAAGCGACGGTGAGATCGGTTAGAGCTTTGGGTCAGTGGAACAAAAAGCATGTGGAGGAATGTCTCCTCGCATTTGGTTTTGATTACAAGCCAGAGGATCTGGATGCCTTCTACCGGTTGGTTCAGAGGGGTCTTCCCCCATCAGATGTAGTGCACTTAATAATCTCAATGGTAAACGCCCCGTTTGGCCGGGGGTGATTTAGCCCGATTTGTGACCACCCAGGGGAAGCAGGCATGAAAATACCATCGAATACAGGTTCATCCAATGAGATCACTGAAGCCCTTCAGTCTCTCCTCACGAGCAATCTCAGTCCAAGCGAGTTCACGCGCCGGTTATTTTATCTCAATATGGAGCAGGCCCGCGCGAGCGACCCGAAGCTGGCGGAAGTGATGCGCCCCTGTGCAATACCCAGCGCCTTCGACGCCGAAATCATAGGCCTTCTACGTAATGCTCCGGATGATAAGGAGACAAATGAGCGCTTGCTGAAGAATCTGAGTACGTTCAGTTTTGTATTGGCCCGTAAGGACGGCGGCTACACCTATCATGACAATACCCGCGATATGCTGCTTGAGGAATGGCAATCCGAGGAGCACCGCCTTCAGTTTGAGCAACTTAAGCAGCGCCTGGTGGCGTATTACCAGCAGCGAGGGAAAAAGCTGGCCGACCTGAAAGATTATTCATCTGCGCTGGCCGACTTCACCCGTGCCATTGAACTACAGCAAGAGAACGGTGACGCCTATGGAGAGCGAGGGCAAACCTACTTCGTGCAGCAAGACTACCCGGCGGCCCTGGCCGACTTAAGTCGCGCCATCGAACTCCAGCCGGAGGAGGGCAGCAACTATTTCTGGCGAGGGAGGACCTACCTCGCGCAGCAAGACTACCCGGCGGCCCTGGCCGACCTCAGCCGCGCCATCGAGTTACAGCCGGGGAATGGCAGTAACTATTCCTGGCGAGGGTGGACCTACTTCTCGCAGCAAGACTACCCGGCGGCCCTGGCCGACTTCAGCCGCGCCATCGAGCTCCAGCCGGAGGAGGGCAATAACTATTACTGGCACGGGCGGACCTGCCTCGCGCAGCAGGACTACCCGGCGGCCCTGGCCGACCTCAGCCGCGCCATCGAGCTCCAGCCGAAAGAGGGCAATAACTATTCATGGCGAGGGTGGACCCACCTCGCGCAGCAAGACTACCCGGCGGCCATGACCGACCTCAGCCGCGCCATCGAGCTCCAGCCGGAGGAGGGCAGTAACTATTCCTGGCGAGGGTGGATCTACCTCGCACGGCAAGACTACCCGGCGGCCATGGCCGACTTCAGCCGCGCCATCGAGCTCCAGCCGAAAGAGGGCAATAACTATTCATGGCGCGCGCAAACCTACCAAGCGCAGCAACACTATCCGGCGGCCCTGGCCGACTTCAGCCGCGCCATCGAGCTCCAGCCGGAGGATGGCAATAACTATTCCTGGCGCGGGTGGACCTACTTCGCGCAGCAAGACTACCCGGCGGCCCTGGCCGACTTCAGCCGCGCCATCGAGCTCCTGCCGAAGGTTGGCAATAACTATTTCTGGCGAGGGAGGACCTTCCTTGCGCTGCAAGACTACCCTCCGGCTATGGCCGACTTTAGCCGCGCCATCGAGCTCCAGCCGGAGGATGGCAATAACTATTCCTGGCGCGCGCAAACCCACCTCGCGCTGCAAGACTACCCTCCGGCCCTGGCCGACCTCAGCCGAGCCATCGAGCTCCAGCCGGAGGATGGCAATAACTATTTCTGGCGAGGGAGGACCTACCTTGCGCAGCAAGACTACCCGGCGGCCCTGGCCGACCTCAGCCGAGCCATCGAGTTCCTGCCGGAGGATGGCAATAACTATTCCTGGCGCGCGCAAACCTACCTCGCGCAGCAAGACTACCCGGCGGCCCTGGCCGACCTCAGCCGAGCCATCGAACTCCAGCCGGGGAATGGCAGTAACTATTTCTGGCGAGGGAGGACCTACCTCGCGCAGCAAGACTACCCGGCGGCCCTGGCCGGCCTCAGCCGAGCCATCGAGCTCCAGCCGGAGGATGGCAATATCTATTCCTGGCGCGCGCAAACCTACCTCGAGCTGCAAGACTACCCGGCGGCCCTGGCCGACCTCAGCCGAGCCATCGATCTCCAGCCGAAGGTTGGCAATAACTATTCCTGGCGCGGGAGGACCTACCATGCGCAGCAGAACTACCCTACGGCCCTGGCCGACTTCAGCCGCGCCATCGAACTCCAGCCGGAGGAGGGCAATAACTATTCCTGGCGCGCGCAAACTTACCTCGCGCAGCAGGACTACCCGGCGGCCGTGGCCGACCTCAGCCGCGCCATCGAGCTTCAGCCCGGGAATGACGTTAGCTATTCCTGGCGCGGGTGGGCCTACCTCGCGCAGAAAGACTACCGGGCGGCCCTGACCGACTTCAGCCGCGCCATCGAGCTCCTGCCGGAGGACGGCAGTAACCATTTCTGGTGCGGGGTGACGTACCGCCTTCTGAATCGTCCCGAAGATGAGCAGGCGAGTTTGGATCTATCCGCTTCACTTAGTGTCGTAGAAACTGATTTGTGTCGACGGCATCGAGTGCAGGGAAGGCTGGCGCTGTTCAAAAATCGCATTGACGATGCGCGTCAATACTATGTCAAAGCGATAAATGGTCTCTGCCAGGACATTCAACTCAGGATTGAGCAAGAAACTTTGGTCCTGCTGGCCAACTTATTTTCCGACCGCGGCGATATCCGTGAAATGAGTGAGTGGTTCAATGAGCAGTTGAAGGAAAAACGCACTGCGTTTAACGACCAGAGAACACAAATCTCAGGGAGCGATAATCCCCGTTATTTCTGAACAGGATTAATTGGAAATCATTCAAATCCGAGGTTATGTTTCATCTTTTTTTCTCGTTTTTGTACAAAAATCCTGCTCACCCGAATTTATGCCGCACGCCGTATCCGCCTTTAGGAAAGCGCCATTCGATGTTGAAATGAGGACAACCTACGCGGCAGGAACCGCATTCCAGACAGCCTTCGTAGTTTACGCTTATGCGGTCCTTTTCAAGCTTGTAAACATTGGCCGGACAGATATAGAGACAGGTCTGCTCTTCACATTTGCCAAAACACACCTGGCCGTCAACAATGCGCAGGTGAGATTCTTCATCAACGTTAAACCTATCCAGAAACAGCTTGTCTTCGACCTTGACGCTCATCGAACGCTTCTCCATCCATCCCAGACAAGGCGTAAAAGCCGCAGAGGGCCGATCTGCCCTTTGATTGCCTTCCAAGCTTTGCGCTGCCTGTCTTTTTTAGGCAGACTGTCTACTGTCAGCATTTCCCGCGCAGCGGCACATGTCGCGCGGGGAAGGGCAGTAAAGAGTTCTTTGTGGGTTTCAAGAAACGAGGGAAATCTTCTATATTTTTTCAGGTCCTTTAACACTAAGGAATCCTGCAACCGTCCTGCATAACCTTGCAGGCATCTCGAAGTGAAATCGCCTTTATCCAAGGCATCCAGGATGGTTTCAGCCGCCAGCTTTCCGGAAGTCATGGCCAGGTTTGAACCTTCCCGGTGCAGTGCGTTGAACAACATCGCGGAATCCCCGGCAATCAGAAACCCATCGCCGAAAAGCTTGGGGATGGTATCGTAGCCGCCTTCCGGGAGCCAGTGCGCTGTGTACTCCTTCGGTTTGCCGCCCGCTATCAGAGGCGCAATCATGGGGTGCATCTTAAGGTCTTCCAGCATTTCGTAGGGACGGGCCTTTTCCGCGGCGAAGTCTTCGAGGTTCGCCCCTATGCCTATCGATATCGAACTTCTATTCGTATAGACAAATGCAACCCCATTCATACCGCGGGTAACATTTCCCAGGATTTCATTTGTAACTCCGTTGCCGGACGATACGCCGAATCGCTCGTCGATAGCTTCTTCCGGAAGCGCGATCAGTTCCTTGACCGCAAGCGCCACATCCTGGGGCCTTACCTCGGGGCGGAACCCCGTCCTGGCCGCCAGCGGTGAATTGACGCCATCGGCCAGAAGAACGACTCCTGCCTTCAAGTCGCCGTCGGCCCTGTCAGTCCGGACGCCGATGACCCCGCCGGCGCCGTTTCTTAGCAAATCGGTCACAACGGTCCCACAGACTATAACGGCTCCCTTGGTCCTGGCCTGGTCGGCAAACCAGCGGTCGAATCTGGCCCTGCCCACCGTAAAAGCATTGTTTCGGAGTTCATCGAAGAAAGCCATGTTGCGGTAGGCGAAGCTGAACCCCCCTTCTTCGCAAAGATATAATACCCGTGATTCCACAATGTTGCGCTCGATTGGACAATTTTTTTCGATGTAATCGGGAATTATCTGATGAAGGTGGCGTCCATATAGGACTCCGCCAAACATGTTCTTCGAGCCGGGGTATTCGCCTCTTTCCAGCACGACCACCTTTGCGCCCCTGTCCGCCAGCACACAGGCGGCCGAGATGCCCGCAGGCCCAGCCCCAACGATTGCCACATCGAATGATTGTTTCATAAAGTTCCAGCGCTCACTGTTTGCCGTTGGATTTTTTCTTCCTGATCTGAGCGATCAACTCGGGGACGATTTCCTGATAGTCACCCACGATGCCGGCGTCAGCGACCCTGAATATGGGCGCGTTGGCATCGGAATTTATAGCCACGATCTTCTCCGCTCCCTGGATGGCCACCAGGTGCTGAACCGCTCCCGAGACGCCGACACCTATGTAGAGCCTGGGGGCTACTGTTTTACCGGTCTGGCCCACCTGTCTTTCATAAGGCATAAGACCCGCTTGCACCACCGGTCTGGAACAGGCTACGACCCCACCGACAAGCCTTGCCAATTCCTCCAGAAGAGGCAGCGAGGAGGGGTCGCATGCGCCGCGTCCGGCCACGACAAGGGCAGGATAACTAACGATATCCGTGCCGGCCGTATCGTCGGCCGGGATAAATTTAACGATTTCGGGCAGCTCGACAGCAGGCGCCATCATCTTATGACGGGTTACGACACCCTTTCTGCCCAAGTCCTTTTCGAGCATTCTGAAAACCCTGGGCCGCACCGAACTCATCTGTGGACGGTGGTGCTGGCAAAAGATGGTGGCCATGATATTGCCGCCGAAGGTAGGACGGGTCATGAGAAGCAGGCCCGTTTCCTTTTCGATATAGAGTCCCGTGCAGTCAGCGGTGAGTCCCGTTTCAAGCCGGGTTGCCACAACCCCGGCCAGGTCTCTGCCCAAAGAAGTTGCGCCAACAAGAACTATTGCCGGGCGAAGTTTTGCACATAGATCGGAAAGAGCCTTCCCGTAGGTTTCCGGCAGGTAATGGGAAAGGAGCGGATCATCTATCACGTGCACTTCGTCGCAACCATATTCAATTGCTTCGTCGGCCACCGGCCCTACATTGCTTCCAAGCAGAAGGCCCATTACCTTTGTGCCCAGTTGTGCGGCCAGGTCCCTGGCTTTGCCCGCCAGTTCCCACGAAACCGGGGCTCCCCGTCCGTCAGCAGTTTCTATATAGACCGCCACACCCAGGTAGTCCGGCTGCCCCGCACCGGGCACGCCACGCTCCTGTTCGGCCGGCTTTATGCGTTTTTTCTTTTGGAATTTGACCGCCTCAACGGGACAGCTATCAAAACACTTGCCGCAACCCACACATACTTCCGGGTCTATTACCGCAACACCATCGGCGCTAAGCTCGATCGCGCCGACCGGACATTCTCCTATGCAAATCTGGCAGGCGATGCATTTATCCGAAATTATCTCGGCAACTTCAATTCCCAGTGTATTTTTGGCCATTATCCCTTGCGCCCCACTACTTTCGCCTTTGCCCTTTTACTTTTTACTTTCTATTCCCATTTTTTCTGGAATTTTGCCTCAAAATCCTTATCGGAAAACAATGCATCGAGGGCCTGTGAAACTGCTGCGGAAAGTCCCAGGGCTGCATCCCACCTGGGTCCTGCCCTGTGGATCTGAGGTGAAGCAATCGCCTTCACCCACGTCGGTGAACCCTTGATGCCTACGAGTTGAGGGGAGGCCTCAATTGCATTGGCGTCCCAAACCTTGACAGGCGTGCGAACAGAATCGATGAGCATCGGCAGCGATGCCCTTCTGGGCTTTGCAAGTTCCAACTCAACTGACAAAAGCGCCGGAAGAGGGCCGTTTATGATCTCGAAGCCGCCTTCGACCTTGCGCCTGACCTGCACACGTTTTTTTTCAGGATCGACCCATTCCACATCGACGACGTAAGTAAGCTGTGTGAGGCCCAGCCTGGTGGCGATGCCCGGTCCTGTTTGAGCCGTATCTCCGTCTATCGCCTGTTTGCCGCAAAGGACCAGGTCTACGGGATTTCCCTTTCCCAGGGTCACTATCGCCCTGGAAAGCGTGTAGCTGGTTGCGAGGGTGTCAGCGCCGGCGAAAGCGCGATCGCAAAGCAGCACCACATCGTCGGCCCCCAGCGATAATGCCTGTCGCAGCACGGATTCAGCCTGCGGAGGCCCCATGGAGACGGCCGTCACCTTCCCCCCGTACTTTTCCTTGAGGCGCACGGCTTCTTCGAGCGCCGTAATATCGTAGGGGTTTGCAATGGATTCCACACCGGCCCGGACCAGAGTATTGGTCTCGGGGTCGATTTTCACTTCGGCGGTGTCAGGAACCTGCTTGATACAGACGACAAAGTGCATCTATGGCTGCTCCCAGTAGAGGAATTTACGGAAGATAATAAGGCAAAGCTCACCTGTCAGCCTCTAAGGGCCAAACAGGCGAAAACTTTATTGATGGAAATAAAATTTCAGGAAATTACGGCCTTGATCTTGTACATTCCGAGCCTCTTACAGGCCCTCCAACGTTTTTCTCCATCAAGAATTCGGAATGAATCGTATTCGAAACAAATGTGGATAGGCTCCTGCTGTCCACGGCCCGATATGTCTCTCCCAATTTGCTCGATGCATTCGGCCGCGCAGACGATTCGAAGGTTTGGACTTATTCTCCTCAGTTCAATTTCGCGAATGTCCTGTCCCATCGATTTCCCCTTGTTGCAGGTTAAAAAGGCAGAATTTACATGGAGTTCCTATGCATTTTAAGCCGCCCCGGCGTCAACTGGGTTGAGAAGCTTATAGATACACTCTTTCAAATCTTTTATCTTCACCGGCTTGGCAAAAAAACCGTCAACCTTGCTCTTCATGGCTTCCACCGCTGAATCCAGACTGGCAAAGGCGGTTATCATTATGACTTTGACTTCAGGGTATGCGGTCTTGATTGTCCTGAGCACATCCATCCCGTCGATACCCTTCATCTTGAGGTCGGTAATCACAACGTCGAATTTTTCCTCTCTCAGCCTCGCAAATGCGGGTTCCGCATTTAAAAATGTTTCCACATTATAGCCGTCCGGCTCCATGGAAGCCTTGATCATTTGTCCAACAATTCTCTCGTCGTCGATTACTATAACCCTGAAACCAGACATTGCTCGCTCCTCTCCGTTTGTCTATAGACTGGGAGTTCAATTGTGAAGCAGGTCCCTGCCCCCAATTCGCTCCTCACCTTCATCTCGCCTTTATGATTCTTGATTATCCCGTAGCTTACAAATAAACCCAGTCCGGTTCCGCTTGCGCCTTTGGTGGTAAAAAAAGGATCGAATATATGCGGCAGCATTTCGGGGGCTATTCCTTTCCCGCTGTCCTCAACCTCGACTTCTATCCGGTTTGTGATGCGGTTAAAACCGGTTGAAATCCGAAGCCGGTCTCCCGGAGATGAAGCATGAAGCGCATTGGTGAGCAGGTTTATCAATACCCCCTGGACCTGGTGTTCATCTATATAAACGGAAGGAAGATCATTTTTGAGATCGAGTTCCGCTTCTATGTTGCAAATATAAATCATATTCTGCACAAGCCGCATGCTTTTATTGACGACGTTGTTTATGCAGGTTTCCATGAGGTCGGGTTTCTTGGGTCTGGCAAAATCGAGCAGGTCTTTTACTATTCGCTGGATGCGCTCGGTCTCCTCCTCGATTCTTTTCATGTATTCAATATGATCGTCCCGGCCCAGGTTATCATATAGGTCAATAAAGTTCTGCGCCATCATCGAAATATTATTTAGCGGATTTCCGACCTCGTGGGCCACGCCGGCGATAAGAATCCCGATCGATGCCAGTTTCCTTGCTTCGAGGACCTGCTCCTCCCTGTTGCGGAGTTCCTGCGCCATCGAAATGAGCGCAGAAATAGCCAAACCGCATTCGTCCGTGGATGTGTTCGGCTCTATTTTGCTGAAATCGCCTTCCGATATGAAAAACGTCACCTTTTCGATCCGTTTCAGAGACTTCAGGACCCTGGAAGACATAAGGTGCGTTATGCCCACAGCCGAAAGCAGAATACAAACCAGAGAGAAAAAGAGCCCCTTTCTGGATCCGGCGATTATTCTGTTAACCTCCGACCTCTCGGAGACTGTGATATAGTTTGTGAATTCTCCCAGCTTTTGGCCGGCCTCCCGAACCTTGGCCTGCACGGCCAAATCACCCACTTTCGCGTCCTTGAGCGCTTGGCGGTAATTAGCCAGACCAGATTCCAACTGCTCTATTTTAGGTTGCCCGATTGCTCGAAGGATATTCGCCCTGGACTCTTCAATTGTGTCGGATACCACCCCTATCTTTATCTCGATTTCAGGAAGGGCCGATTTGTCTCCATAGAGGAAAAAATTCTTTTCCGCCAGCCTCATCTCGAGAAAAGACGAATTGAGGTCATTGGCAATCTCCACGAACCTTAATTTCGTCAGCACCTGATCATGGCTCCGGTAGGCAAAAAAGCCGGTCAGGGCTATAAGCAAAATATTAATGAAATTGGCGAGCATTATTTTGTGAACTAGCTTCATTTATCTTCACCGATTAGAAGGACACCGAACATTTGAGCGCCTCATAGTTCTCTTTCCTGGTAGGCCAGGACCACAGTATACCGTCGATTATCATCAGCACTCCAGCCAAAATTATGAATGCATCGACCATGTTCAGCATGCTCAAACCAAAATAGGTTATAAGGCCCAATCCGACGCTCGCAAAGGAAACCCCGGTTCGTATGAAGGAAAGGCCGGTCCTGGCACGCGAGTAGATCGTGCGGTAGCAGCCCGCTATAGTGCGCTGCGCGGCGAAAAGGTTTCTCTCGTGCGCCAGCTTTGAGCGCGCCTTATTGTCGAATGATGGGTCTATAACGGTCACGGTGCGATGGACCATATCGGAAAGCCGGGCCAGCATGGTCTTTCCGTCTTCATCGTTGGCGTTTCGTCTTTCGACAAATTGATAGTTTTCCAGGAAACTCAGGCATGCAGCCGTAACTTCTATGAGCGTTTGATGCCTTGGGGGGCGGAAAATGGATTTCTTTATCCGATGATAGNNAAGCACCAGGCCAACAGCTATCATAGCCCAATAGACAGGGGCCAAATGGACTGACAGGCCGTTTCGCAGGAGCATTCTTCCGATTATCATCAGCGTCAGGCCTAAGCGCAGAAGGCTCAAATAGGTCCTGACCCCTGCGAAATCGGTCCGGTAGCTCGCCAGCTTGGTTCTCCACCGGGCCATTGTGTTACGCCAGAACGCAAGCGCCGTTCTTTCGTTTCCGACAAGATGCACGGGATCGGAGTTCAGAAAATCCTGTATAAAATAGGAAATATCTTCGGCAAGGGCCACGTGGAACTGAAATTTCACGGCTTTGAAGCACTGTCTTACTTCATTCAGGACAAGCGGATCGAGTGGATTTCGGGCGGCTATGATCACTGTGCCGTCGGTCTCGTCCAATGCGACTGGAAACCACAGGTCCGCGCAGGGCATCTCGGGATCCAAACCGTCAAGAAGCTCCGAGGGCACCGGGAGTCTCTCATCGTACTCTACCCAGTCGCAGGCGTAATGCCGGGCAAGGGCTTCGAGCAGTTTGCGGCGTGGAATGCCGTACTGATACCGGAGTATCTCCTCTACCTCAATGTCCCTGACCCGGGCCGCTTCTTCTGCGTTGAGCAGTTGATCCCGGGTAAGCACCTCCCAATCCACCAGAGGTTCAAAATCGTTCAGGGACTCAGCCGCGGCATTCATTGTCTTCATAACTGAATATCACCTTTTTCCAGAGCATGGTCGGCTTTCCAAAATCCGGCATGCGGATCTCAAGATCTTCGAAGCAATAGGGAAGCTGCCTTCTGGTCCGCTCGGCGGAAATGTACCAGTGGAGGCCGTCGGCAATCAGAACCAGGCCGGCAAGCATGAGCGTGAAATCAAAAAGTGTCCACAGGATGTTGCCCCAGCCAAAATAGACCAGCAATCCCAAGCCGACGGAAAAGATGCTCGTTCCTGTCCTGATGAATGAAAGACCCGTTCTGGACCTTGCCATCGTCGTTCTAAGTCTGGACTTGACGTTTCGCCTCTCGGCAAGCAGGGTGCGTTCGAGGGCAAGGCCGGTGGTCCCCCAGATTCCCGGCGCATGCGTGCTCTTGATCGCCAGTTTGGGTGGGAGGTCATCGAGCCGGCTGAAAGCTCGGAACATGAAATCCCAAATGGAAGTGCTCTCCTCGATTTGGCGAATGGTCTTGAGGCTTTCCCGCCCTGCGCGCCGTCCGGGAAAATACCACCTTGCGCCTTCCACAAACATCACCAGGCCCGCTGCAATCAGAGCGCCGTAAAAGATCGACCACAAGCCGGGGGGGAATTGTCTGATCAGAAGGGTCCCAAGTCCGACAAAGGAGATGCCGGTCCGGGTGAAGGCGAGTCCGGTCCGGGCCCTCGCCATTTTTGTCCGGTAGACTACAAGAAAGGTCCTTTCCTCAGCCAGATCGGTCCTGTCGATTGCGAAGAACCGGCGCCTCATGACCGGAGAGAGTCTGTTCCACCTTGTCCTGAGCTGTTCCGCCCCCTGGACCGGTTCGGATCGCAGTGTCACTGGGCCTTCTTCAGACGATTTCAGCTCGGGAATGGAGGTCCCGAAGGTCGAGCGTGTAGGCAGGTAGGCGATTCCCGGCTCCAGCTTTCGAGTTGGCACATACCAGGTTATGCCTTCCACGGCCATAATGATGCCTACCAGCAGCAGCGGCGCCTCCAGGATACTCAAATAACCGATCCCGAAAATTCTGAGCAGTGTAAGGCTGATGGCAGTAAACGATACTCCAGTTCGAATGAGCGCCAGACCCGTTCTTCCCTTGGCCATGGAAGTCCTGTACCAGGCAAGCACCGTCCGGTCGCTGGCAACCCTGGTACGAAACACGGCCAGAGGGGTCCGGCCGGCGGCCGGCGGGAAATTTGGGTTTACGTCCTGGCTGTGCTCGACCATCCGCGTGATGTCGGACGGAAGGGCCACTATGAAACGGATCGAAGGGGCCCCGAGATTTGCCTTTATCTTCTCATGGAGTTCGGGGCCGTACGGATTGAATACTGCGACTCGAGCCTCCCCCGTCCCTACTGAAAGCGGGAACCAAAGATCTCGCTTGAGCTCTTCAAGATCGAGGCGCTCTAAAACATTTCCGGGCGACGGCAGGCTTTCATTGAATTCTATGAACGGAAGTGAGTAATATTCGCTCAGGCAAAGCAGGATCGTATGCTTCTCAATGCCCAGGTTCAGTATCGACTCTTCGATGCGCCTGGCAACGCCGCCGGAGTCCAATACGATTTTTTCCAGCTCCGCTCTGCTGATAACACCTTGATCAACCAGTCCGCTGAAGCCGGCCGATTGGCCGTCCGGCGACTCTTCAACTCCAAGGGTATAGTGCTCCCGAAGATTATTTTGCAGCATCCACCTTTTCCAATTTTATATAGTGTGCAAAGCTTTGCCTGGTTTGATTTCCAATACTTTGGCAAACCTATGCGTAAATGCTGCATTGGCAGCAACGCAGCCGTTGCATTGTAGCAATGCGACCGCTTATTTTCAATAGATTCCGGGATTGAGTGATTGAGGGATTGGCAAGACCGGTGAATTGGGAGTTCGTTTTTAACTTCTAGATTCCTGAAACCCTAAATAATAGGTGTAAAGAAAATCCTGCTGATGGCCGACTTTAGATTGAAGAACCAAGCGGGGAGTTGAGATACGGGGAGATGGCGACACGGGAAATTCAGGTCGCAACGTCTNNGACCGGGGGGACATGTTTATTTCAATATTAGTCTAATGGCTTGGAAAATATCGTAACTCAAAACACTTTAGCTATTCCAAATCTTGATCATATTGATTTTAATTCCCGGAAACCAATTTCCGCGTCCAATCTGACGAAGAAAGACCTTATGGCTTCTTATCCAACATACCCGGCCAATGGCCGGTGGCCGCAGGGGCCCCCCAGACCTGTCGATCCCGCCCTGGATTATGATGCCGTGCGCCACGATCAGGGGCTCAACGATTTACCGCCCCCTGCGCCTGTCTCGCTGGACGGATCGGGGAGCACCCAATCCGGAGCGGGGACAATCTCCGTCCGTGCTAATCCGGTCCCGGACGCTTCACGGCCGCCCTCATGGTCTATCCGGAAAAAATTGTTTGCCGCAGCGATGCTTCTTTTCCTCTCCGGCACTGTGGTTATCGTCGGGTTGGGCCTCGAAAAGCGCAATGCGTTGATCGGGAAGGCCAAAAAGGATGCCATGCTGGTTGTAGAGAGCATGGCAGCCCAGCAGGAACAGATCACCATGGGGACAAAATATCTGCTGAGCACCTTGGCCCAGGCGCCCACATTGCAACAAAGGGACACTGTCGCCTGCAATGAACTGTTGCGCAAGATAAATGGTTTGCATCCCATATTTTCCCTGATCGGAGCGACCAATAGCGATGGAATTCTCTTTGCCGCATCCAAACCTTTCGTTCCCGGCACAGACCTGTCCGATCGCAAGCACTTCCAGGATGTATTACGGACCAGGGAGTTCTCTGCCGGCGAGCTGGTTACCGGGAGAATAACCGACACCAGTTCGCTCTATTTCGCCTACCCTGTTTTGGACAACGACGGCAAAGTGGTTGCAGTCGTCACAGCGGGATTCAATGTCGGGGAATATCCCGGATTTGTTGACAGGATATCTATTCCGGAAGGCTTCACTGTAAACCTTGCCGATGGTAAGGGCTTACGTTTGCATCGAATACCGGAAAATGGGGCCATTCCAGCCGGCACGCCCGTTCCCGGCGATCTCTACCAGTTGATATCGGGCAAATCGGACCATGGAATTGCGGAGCGGGTCGGGCAGGATGGAATCCGTCGAATCTATGCCTTTAAGCAATTGAAACTGAAAGAAGATGCATCACCCTACATGTATATTGTAGGAGGTGTGGACAGGGACCAGGTGGTAGGGCAGGCAAACAGTGAAATTGCCGTAAATCTGGCGTTCCTCGGAATAATCGGGACCGCTGCCCTGGGCCTGACTCTGTTTTTCGGCAACATCACTATTGCTGTCCCGATCAGGAAACTCGTAATAGCCGCACAGAAGATCGGAGGCGGCGAGTTGGGCGCCAGGACCGGTTTGCCTCACACACAGGATGAACTCGGAGAGCTTGCTCAATCATTCGACAGCATGGCGGACCTCCTGGAGAACAGGCGCCTGGAGCAGAAAAATACCGAGGAGGCCCTCAACCGGGCATACGCGGAATCGGAAATGCGTGTCCGGGAGCGCACCTCCGAATTGTCTGCCGCAAATGCCGCCCTTGTCGCTGAGATTACCGAACGCAAATACACCGGGGAGGCATTGAAGGACAGCGAAAGGCAACTGCGTCAGATAATTGATCTTGTTCCGCACCTGATTTTCGTAAAGGATTGGGACGGGAAATATCTTCTGGTAAACCAGGCGGTGGCTGACGGCTATAAGACGAGCGTCAGCGCTGTAACCGGAAAATGTCATGCGGATTTCTTTCACGATGAGGTCGAGATACGGCGCATGTTGCAGGATGACCGCGACGTGATGATGAGGGCCCAGACGAAGTTCATCCCTGAACAAACGTATACGGATTCCAAAGGGGACGTCCACCTCCTCCAAATTACTAAAGTCCCGTTCAGAAGAAATGGGACAAAGTCCGGAGAACAGACTGAAGATGGAATGCGGAAGCCGGAGGATAGCGGACGCAGGGGCGTGGGAGGATATGCTCCGGCGCCTGCCGATGCCGTTCTGGGCATCGCCATCGACATAACTGAACGAAAACGTGCTGCAGAAGAGCGCATGCGGCTGGCGACGGCGATCGAGCAAAGTGCTGAGGCGATCATAATTACAGATACCAATTGGATTATCGATTACGTCAATCCGGCCTTTACGGACCTGTCGGGCTATGACGGCTCAGAGGTTATCGGCCGGCATTTGCGTTTGCTCAAAAGCGGCAAACATGACCGTGCTTTCTACAGAGAAATCCGGGAAACCCTGGCCGGGGGCAGGTCATGGTCGGGTCGGCTCATCAACACGAAAAAAGACGGCTCACTATTCGAAACGGATGCATCCTCATCTCCCGTCCGGAACAAGTCCGGCGCTATCATAAACTACGTTAGCATCCACCGGGACATCACCTGCCAGGTGAAACTCGAAAGAGACCTTCGCCAGGCGCAGAAGATGGAGGCCATAGGCACGTTGGCCGGAGGCATCGCTCATGACTTCAATAACATTCTGGCGGCCATAGTCGGCTACACGGAAATAGCCTCGTTCAGGCTTTCACAAGAGGACCCGCTGCGCCACAATCTCGAGCAGGTGCTCAAGGCAAGCGCCCGTGCATCGGACCTGGTCAAGCGCATCCTCGCCTTCAGCCGCCAGACTGAGCAAAACCGTCAACCGGTGCATGTTGTCCTTGCCGTTAATGAGGCACTCGAACTGTTGCGTCCTTCTTTGCCTGCAACGATCGAAATCCGCAAAGAGATTGGATTAAGCACTAAAGATGGAGTTATTTTCGCCGACCCGACCGAAGTACACCAGATCCTGATGAATCTTTGCACTAACGCGGCCCATGCGATGCGCACCAGCGGCGGCGTTTTGTCCGTCGGATTATCTTACCTGGTCGTTGCTGAGAAGGAAGACGGAAAAGAGGAGGCCGAAGACGGTGAATATCCTTCCTCCAGCATGCGGCCCGTGGCCCCCATCGGTCCTGGACCAGGGTCTTATGTGCGCCTGACGGTAAGCGATACCGGTCATGGCATGGACCCTGCCGTCATGGAAAGAATTTTCGATCCCTATTTCACCACCAAGAAAGTGGGTGAAGGCACAGGGCTGGGACTTTCGGTGGTCCAGGGAATCGTCACGACCTATGGAGGAGCTATATCGGTACATAGCGAGCCCGGTAAGGGCACTTCCTTCGAGGTGTATTTTCGAGGCATGGAGACAAGTACCCCGGTTTTGGCCAAGACAAGACAAGCTCTGCCGACCGGGGCTGAAAGAATTCTCTTCGTCGATGATGAGCAAATCCTGGCAGAGCTGGGAAAGGAACTGTTGGAATCGCTTGGCTACAAAGTGGATGCAAAAACCAGCAGCCTCGAGGCGCTGGAAACCTTCAAAACCGATCCTCAGGGGTTCGATCTCGTCATCACCGATATGACGATGCCTGGTTTAAGAGGGGAGGAGCTGGCCAGGGAAATTATCGCCTTGCGGCCCGGCATACCGGTTATCCTGTGCACTGGTTATAGTGAGCTTATCGATGAAAGGCAGGCGCAGGAAATGGGCATTAGCGAGTTCATCATGAAACCGTATGTGGTGTCCAATCTCACCGAAGCGATTCGAAGAGCTTTAAATAAAGATGAAACAGGCTGTTAGATTGTTAGGCAGTACCTAAAAGCCTTCAGCCTAAGCCCCTTCAGCCTAATCCGCCCTATCAAGTACTTTTCTTATCAGGTTGGCCATATCTTTGGTGACAAACGGTTTGAGGATATGTTCCAGGCCCAGTTCTTCGGCAACGCCGGCCATTTCACAAAGCCCCGTACACAAGATAATCGGAATGTCAGGCCGAATTCGATGCACCTCTTTGGCCAGTTCAGGCCCGGCGAGATTAGGCATGGTACAGTCGGTAATGATAAGATCGAAGCGGCCGGGATTATCGCGAAAAAGTTCAAGGGCCTTCAGACCGTCTGTTTCAGCACTGACCTGGTAGCCCAGCCGCTCCAGGATAAGGGAGCCCAGTTCCACTATTATGGACTCATCATCTATCAGCAGTATCGTTTCATTACCCCCGGCAAGCTCCTCGTCCGGTCTTGAAGGGTCCTCATTTTCCCGCTCTATTTCGGGAATATAAATGTTGAACGTAGTGCCCTCTCCCACAATGCTCTGGACTGATACAGCCCCCTGGTGCCTCTTGACTATCCCGTGCACAACCGCCAATCCGAGACCGGTTCCCTTTCCTGCTTCCTTGGTGGTGAAATAAGGTTCGAAGATTCGCTGCATTGTGGCCCCATCCATTCCGGACCCTGTATCGGAAACACTCAGTTTCAGGTGCGGACCGGGCTTAACACTGATAAGAGATAACGATTGCAGGTCGCTTTCTCCCAGCTCGATCCGAGTTAAACCAACCTCCAGTACGCCGTGATCCTCCATAGCATGTACTGCATTAACGCAAAGGTTCATCAGAACCTGGTGGATTTGAGTGGGATCGGCCAGTGCGCGGCCTTCTCCCAAATTATGCCTGATTTCAATTGATGCCGGAAGCGAGGATCTCAATAGGTTCAGGACCTCTTTTACGCTCACGCTCATCTCAACCGGGACCATCTCACTTTCCCGGCCGGGTCGGCTGAATGTAAGGATCTGCTTCACCAGGTCCTTTGCGCGCAACCCCGCTTTTAGCACCTGTTCCAGGCCATTTCTAACCAGCGGGGTTGAACCCGCAACATCCTGCAGGCCCATTTCGGTATAACCGATTATAGGGGACAGGATGTTGTTGAAATCATGCGCAATGCCGCCCGCCAGTGTTCCAATGGCTTCGAGCTTCTGCGCCTGCCAAAGCTTGATCTCGAGCATGGCCTTGGTCTCTTCGTCTTTTTTGTGCTGCGTTATATCCCGAAAATTCAAGACTACTCCGATGACGCCGCCGGCCTCGATCATCGGAGTACACGAGAAGCTGACCGGACAGCCTTCTCCATTTTTCTTCCAGAAAAAGTCCTCAATCTTATCGGAGATCTTTCCGGTCTTTAGCGACGTCAGTGTGATGCATTCGCTGCGGGGATGAACCGAACCACCGGATTTGGTGTGGTGAATAAGATCGTGAATATCTTTTCCAAGTAATTCCTCCGGTTCGTATCCGAGTATTGACGTGGCCGAAGGATTTACAAAAATTCCCTTGCCTTCGGCGTCAACCCCGATGATTCCTTCGCTTACAGCATCCAGTATCAATTTATTGAGCCGGCTTAGATGCTCACGCTCCTTTTCGGCCCTTTTGCGCTGGCTGATGTCCCGGACAAAAACCAGAGCTCCGTTTTCGCCCCCGTAATTAATAGGCACCGCCGAAGTCTCGACATAAATAGCCGCCCCATCGAACCGGATGAATTTTTGCTCGTCGCGCGGCAGCGAGCTTCTCTCCACATTGAGCTGACGGATTCGTTCAATCACTTTCTCGCGGGAGTCAGGATGAATTCTATCCAGGTTTGACTTGCCTGCGAGTTCGTCCGCCGAGGCTGCGCCAAACAATTCCACAGCCGCTGGATTGACATAGGCGAAAAGACCTCGAACTTGAACAAAAATAGCGTCGGGAGCATTTTCAACCAGCAAACGAAACTTTTCTTCACTCTCCCGCAGAACTTCACCGGCTCTTTTGCGCTGGATTTGCCTCCACTCCAGAAGACTGGCCATGTCATCCAGAGATCCGGCCAACCGGCCAACTTCGTCGGACGAGTGCGCCAAGCCGGTTCTTGTCCCCATTTTCCCCTGGCCGAACGCCTGTGCGGCCTCAACGAGCCGGTTAATGGGACTGATCAGGAGGTGACGCGCCGAGATCCACACAACACACACCGACAGCAGCCCCAATACGCCGAGAAAAGACAAATTAACCAACATGTTCCGGTTGGCCGATTGGTAAATTGCCTGTTTCGCGGTTCCAACACGCAGATAAAGATAAGGCGGAGCGCCATCCCTGAGACTCAGCCGCTCAAAAGCATAAAATCGGATGAGGCCGTCTCCTCCGGTCCCCTCATATGTTCCCTGGTCAAGACTCCCGCTCATCTGCCGGAATGCATTTCCAGCAAGAAGATTCCCGGGAGTGGCCCCCTCATTTTCAGGAAAACGAAACAGCCGCACCCCCCTTTGGTCCGTAATAGAAACCGAGGAGTCCCCGGGCAAATTCGCCATCTTTAGAAAATGAGCGTATTTTTCCAGGTTCAAACCCGCAATAATGATTGCAGCAAGCTCCTTATTGGCGCCAAGGACCGGGTAAGCAAAATGTATAGTCGGCATCCTGCTGATTCTGCCTATGCTATACTCACCGACAGAGAAATCCAGAGTGCTTATTACTTCCCTGATGTACTTGCGGTCGGAAAGATTAGTACCCGGATCAAAGGGCGCGTCCGACGCGAAAACGTTTCCATCGGGTGTCGTCATCCCGATGAACGAGTAGATCGGGTACTTCTCCTTCAATTCGCTGAACAGCTCATTGCAGGCCTCAGCATCCAGGTTTTTCACCTGGGGCAGGTAGGCAAGGGTAGTCAGCATCTGCTTGGTTGCAGCAGTGAATTGCTCCTGCTGGGCCGCCAGGCTCCGCACCAGCAACAGATCCCTGTTTTTAGCCTCACGAATTGTATCGGAGCGGTGTTCCAAACTTGAATAGACAATGACACCGGATGCAGGCAAGAATACGATCAGCAATAATAGAAGCAATTTTTGGGGAATGGACCAAAATCTTAAAGAGAGCACCTTGACCATCTACTTTCCCCTTTAAGAGACCAAAATTTAGCCGGTTTTAGAGCTAATCGGCATTGGGGGGGGAAGGTGAAAGCAAAAAGAGCAAAGGGCACAACGAAAACTGCCGCAAAGCCCAGAGAATGACAAACCATACTACTTTGCTAATGATAGCGCAATACGCTAAAGGGTTTCCAGTGCGCTTCGGAATGGAAATCCTTAAATTTACATCTGTGCAGGGTCCATCCGGAACTTACTGAGGAAAAGGAAGAAAAATTGAAACCAGGACTTTGGATGGCATTGCTTTTGTTCCTTTGCGCGGTGGCCGTCGCAGGCATCAGCGGACCAGTTTCACGGACAGCCTCGGCGCAACCCGGCAGCGGGTCGGTTAGACTGGCCTGGAGCCCCGTTTCGACCCCCCTGGTTGTGGGCTACAGGATTCATTACGGCACACAATCAGAAAAGTATACGCATACGGTCCAGGTAAAAGGAAGACTTTCTGCGCAGGCCGTGGTGGAAAACCTGGATGAAGAGAAGACTTATTTCTTCTCGATAACATCCTGCGATGCAAGAGGCAAAGAATCGGACTTCAGCGTTGAAGTAACCAACAAAACTCCCAAAATGCNNAGGAGCATGTGAACCTTTTCAGATACAGTTAGTGTCACTGAAAGTATTCAGGACTCTATCCTAATCCCCGATTTTCCCACTGATCAACTCTCGCAAATAACGGCCAAACACTGCAAGTGTAAACGATGGAACGAAGTTTGCTCAGAATTGGTCCAGAAGGCACGTGGAAACCGAATGGATTAAACCATGGTCAAAACAAGCAAGGTGATTTGCTGGTGATCAAGGAGGTATTTGGATGAAAGCAGCTCTAATCTTTACTGGAAGTGGCCCCATTCTTGTCGTTACTACCTTTGACTCATTCCAATCACCTGATTTCACACAAAGGATCGCCGCCAGGGGGATCTCGAAATTCATTGCCCACGAGGTATTTGTCGACGTGGTTCTGAAACGTTACGGCGCTCGTTTTTCGGCAATCATGAATGATTTGTCACAAAAAGATGACCTGCGGGTCATGGACGTGGACGGACAGCATGTCTTCAATAGCTTCAGCTTTGAAGAATTGGGACCGCCGATTCACTATTCGACTCCACAGGAGCCCGCAGCTGAACCGGTTGCGGAAGCCAAATTCCAGGGCGACTGGCTGTCGGTGAGAATTGATGAGTACGGGACCGTGGTTGAGTCATCATATCTTCCAATGGTTGGATCGCGAATCGTACCTTCAATTCCGGCCGGTTCAGGCGATTCACCAAAGCAGGCCCGCTTTAGAATCAACAAGCAAGGAATCATTTTCGACGGGTCGCCCGGGGACCTCAATGGCCATAAAGTCGTTCTCTATGGCCGGTCGTCTCCAGCCATGGGCAGAGCCGATACCGTTGTGCCTTNTCTCTATGGCCGGTCGTCTCCAGCCATGGGCAGAGCCGATACCGTTGTGCCTTCCTGTACCTGGAAACTTCATGAGGATGGTGGTTGGACTTGCACATAGAAATTTCAAAGGAGGATGCCATGAAAGCGGCAATGATAATGACCGGAACTGGCCCAATATTGATCCTCACATCCTTTGATTCGATTGAACATCCCGGCCTCGCGGAAAAGCTCGAGACAAGGGGCATCAACAGGTTCATTGCTTACGAAGTGTCGGTAGAGAAGGTAATGAAGATGTACGGGATGCGCTTTTCGATAATCTCCGGCGACCTGTCCCAGACTGACGACTTAAGGATATTGGACATCGACGGCCATTCCGTTTTTAACAAGTTTTCTTTGGAGGAACTTACGGGACCGGTTTATTATCCACCGAGGCCTGTGGTTTTCAAAGCCTGAAAGGCACTGGGGGCGGCGGCCGTCCCGCCGTCCTGCCGTCTCCCGCCCTGGCAATACTGAGGATTAACAATGATCAATCTAACTGGTAAACAGGATGCCGACCCCCTCGGGAGGGCACGCGAAATGGTCGAATCGGGAGTCTACGATATTGGCCAGATCGAGGATGCCCGAACATTAATAGAAGAGTTGGAAATACGGGTGGCCGAACTGGAAATGCGAACTGTAGCGAGAACGGCCGAACTGAGCGAAGCCAACAGACTGCTGGAAAGGGCAAACCGTCTTTTGGAAGCTGAAAAGGCCCAGCGGCAGGTAATCGAGGCGGAACTCAGACGCAACAAGATGGAACTTCAGGAGTTTGCTTTTGTAGCTTCCCACGATCTCCAGGAGCCTCTGCGAAAAGTCGGTGCTTTCGGCAAATTGCTCTATCGCGAACTGGAGAACTCTCTTGAAGGGGACGCAAAAGACTACCTCAATCGGATGATTGGAGCGGCGGGACGGATGGAGGAGCTTCTCCGGGATTTGCTCCAGTTCAGCCGGATAAACACACGGGCAAACCCGTTCAAAAACACCGATCTCAATGAGGTCTTAATAGACACGCTGAACGATCTGAAGGTCCTGATTAAAAAGTCGGGATGCCGGATCGAAGTAGAAGCAGCCGGCGAGTCATCTCTACTGCCCGCAATCGAGGCGGACGAACCTCAAATGCGCCTGCTTTTCCAAAACCTGATAAGCAACGCCATAAAGTACCAGCCCAAGGATAGAGAGCCTTTTATTAAAATCTGCGGCGAAACTGATGGCCGGGCTTGCAGGATACATGTTCAAGATAATGGAATAGGTTTTGATGAAAGCTGCGCAGAGCAGATATTCAGACCTTTTCAGCGTCTTCACGGCCGGTCCGGCGAATACTCCGGCACCGGAATGGGGCTGGCCGTCTGCAAAAGAATAGTAGAGCGTCACAAGGGCACGATTACGGCCAGGAGCGTGCCCGGCCTAGGCTCTGTTTTCACAGTGGAACTCCCGCTCAAGCAGGCATATTTTGCAAACACAGAGAATACAGAGGGGTCAGGCCTTGAATAAGACCTGCGAGAGCAGATAAAAAAGTTGCAGGTGAAATATTCAAGCCTGCCCCCTAATTCACTCAACAATAATGATCCATTATTCCGAATGGTCCAACGCTTGTCTGACTCTTGCCGCAAGAACTTCGCTGCCGAAAGGTTTCTGAATGAAATTTACTCCTTCGTCCAGAATACCCCGACGTGCTATCACATCGACGGTATAGCCCGACATATACAGGCACTTGAGGTTCGGTCGGATAGTGCTGAGCTGTTCTGCCAGTTCTCGCCCGTTCATCTCCGGCATCACTACGTCCGTGATCAGCAGGT
>OMOE01000047.1 GCA_900290365.1 Syntrophobacter sp. SbD1
GTGCCTCGCAAGCCGTTGGTATTGGCAGGGCTGCCCTGGAAGCCTCGATAGACTATTCTAAAGCCCGCGAGCAGTTCAATCAGCCTATAGCCAATTTTCAGGCCATCCAGTGGAAACTTGCCGATATGGCTACCCAACTGGATGCGGCTGAACTGTTGATCCTTCGTGCCGCATGGCTTGAGACCAACAAAAAGCCTTACGAAAAAGAAGCGGCGATGGCAAAGCTGCTGGCCTCGGATACCGCAATGTGGGCCACTGTGGAGGGGGTGCAGATTTTCGGCGGATACGGGTACTGCAAAGAATACCCGATGGAAAGGCATATGCGTGACGCCAAAATCACCCAAATCTACGAGGGTACCAATGAAATAATGCGCCTGGTTATTGCGCGCAATATCATTAAGAACAGGTGAAAGAGACGGGAAAATGGGAAATCAGATTATAGGAAAAACAATCGATGAAATCAGTCTGAACGAGATTGCGGAATTTTCAAAGACAATCTCCGAATCAGACGTCTACCTTTACGCCGGTGTCACAGGAGATCTAAATCCGGCTCACATAAACGAAGAATATGCGCAGGGAACTTTTTTCAAGACCAGGATTGCGCATGGCATGCTGGCTGCGGGGCTCATATCGGCTGTTCTGGGAACGCGTCTGCCCGGTCCGGGTTCGGTGTATGTAAGGCAGGAGCTTAATTTCCTCGCACCGGTCAGAATTGGCGATACAGTTACCGCGCGAGTTGAAGTCATCGAGATCATGAGCGAAAAAAAACATCTCCGGTTGCGCACTACCTGTTCCACACAGGATGGGACAATTGTGCTTGACGGCGAAGCCATAGTGAGTCCACCCCGTCCGAAAAAAGTCGTGGCCGGGAAGTAAACGCTTATGCTCAAAAGATTTGGGCGGCAAGTGATTGTGCCGCCCAAATTAATGCTATCCGTGTTACTTACGTGTATAGAGACGACCCATTATTCCTTTCTTTTCCGGCGCCGGTTCGGGCAGTCCCAAATAGCGGCAGATCACCGCTTCCACCTTGTCCTGTGAGGTATTGGAGCCTTCCACCACGATCTCGTCGCCAACCATGATAGCCGGAGCAACGGGGAGGTCCAGTTCGAAATATTCATCATTCTGGTATTCTGCTATTGGTTTGGACGTGACTTCGATCTTGATACCCTCGTATTTTTCGCCCAACCTGGGCATCATAGCTAGGAAATTCATTCACGGTTTTCCATTGGGTTCATTCAAGAAAAAACTAACCGTCAACATCTTGTTTCTCCTTTTCTTGCTTATCTTGCTTAATTTCAATCATACGGCCAAGGAATTGATCCGGCGGGAGAAAATCCACCAGGCGCAGCCCTCGTTTCTCCTTACCGCAGGTATCCAGAAACACTATTGTCGGGACCCCTTTCACCTCGTATTGCCGGAGCAACCGCTCATAGACAGGGTTACCGCTCCTGGTCACATCCACCTTAACCATCACGAAGTTGCTCTCCGCCTGGTTTACTACCGAAGCATCGTGGAATGTGACTTCCTCCAGTTCATTGCACGGGGTGCACCATGTGGCATAGAAGTCGATGATGACCGGTTTGTTCAGTTTCCCGGCCTCTTTCAGAACCTCATCCGAATAGGGCTTCCAGGCAACGCCGGGTCCTTGCATCGACCATGTCGTGACAAGAAAGGTCGCAAGAACCAGGCATGCCACACCCGTCCCGCCCTTAAGCCAGGGGAAAACCAGGAAGTTGGCCTGGTTTTTATCCATCCAGCCAAGGTGCAGCCCTGCAGCCAGGGCTGCAAGGGCAAGCACGACGGGTCCCCAGTGGCCGGGGATAAGAGGCTTTATGAAGTGGACGGCCATTGCGACCAGCACCCAGCCCATAAGTTTTCTTACCCAGATCATCCAGCCACCCGAGCGGGGAAGTTTTTCCATCTGTCCAGAGAACATGGCAAGCAGAAAGAGCGGCAGTCCCAGGCCCAGGCTCAAGGTGAAGAATATCAGGAACCCCAGCCATGGGCTTCCCACGCTCGCAACCCAGGTGAGAAGCCCCAGCACGAAAGGACCGATACAGGGAGCTGCGACCACCCCCAGGGTTAGCCCCATGAAGAGGCTTCCGAAATAGCCCGTGTAGGATTTTGTGGCAGCCCGGGTGAGGCCGCTTGGAAGTCTCATTTCCCACAACCCGAAGAGGCTCGTCGCAAAAAAGACAAGAACCACCGCCACGACAATAAGGACAAAGGGATTTTGGAGCATCGCCCCCATGAGGCCGCCTGTCAAGGAGGCAACCACCCCAAGTACCGAGTTGGTGAGGGCAAGGCCCATCATGTAGCACAGACCGTGGGCTACGAGCTTGCCCTGGCCCTCTCGTCCCTTTGTAGCCTGGCCGCCAAAGTAGGAGATAGTAATGGGGATCAGGGGGTAAACGCACGGGGTGAGGTTTAAGGCCATACCGCCTGCGAAGATGCCCAAAAGGGTCCAGAGCATGGCCCAACCGTAGAGGGGGCCCGGTGCTTTGGGTTCTTCGCTTGTTTGAGCCAGGCCTGCGGGGGCGCTTTCAACGGGCATTCCCCTGCCTTGCCATTCAGGATAGCCGTACGGGTCACGGTAGACGTTTTTATAGCCAAGTTCTACGGCCACACGGGCCGCCGAGTCGCTGCGAACTCAAGTGAGGCCCGCTCAGTAGAATACGATGGTGCGATTCCTGTCCGGTCCAAGGAAGGTTTCCATCGCCGATGTTTTGCGCCACCTTGACCACCAGGTCGGCTCCATGGGAAAGTTCACCGCTCCCTTGAGGTGTCCTGTCCGATACTCCCAATCCTGGCGGGTATCCACGATAAGAAGGCTTTTGGAATTGTCCCGATATTTCTCGGAAAGCTCATCGGAGGTGATGATATTGTACCCGCCGGCTTTGGCCTCGGCTAAAATATCGCCCCACGATGCCCGCCCGGGTGTGACGGCGCGGCTGGAGAACCAAACGGCTCCGGCCGTAACCAATACCGCCGCTATGGCTATGAACGTTATTGTCCTGTTTTGCATAAAAACCATTTTCTCATTGCGTGTAGCTTTGAGATCTTAGAGCTTTCCCTCACGTTTGAGTTTTGAGAGGAGAAATGTCGCCCCCCTCTGAGAGAGTCCAAGCTTTTCAGCAAGTTCTCCAGCATTAAGAGGGCCGTGCTTATTGACAAGTGAGATGATCTCCTCTTCGAGTTCCTCGAACCAGTCTTCGAAGAGCACCAGGAGATCCGGGTCGGTGATCGCCATAAGCTGCCTTGACTGAGCGACTTTATCCACCAGCCTCTGGCACATCTGCGTTGGGTCGACACCTTCGCCCATGCACTCGGCCAGTCAGAGATGCACCAGGCTCGATACCTTGTCTCCCCCGGATTCCCCCATGAGGTCCCAAAGGAATTGCGAACGCGCCTCTTCACCCAACGCTGAGAAAAGCACTTTCAACACTTTGGATATCGCGGCGAGTGCTTCCTCCGGATCCATGCGGGCAACTATTTTCAGCATCTCTTCCATGTGAATTTGATCACCCCCTTTTTAAAATGTCTTCCTCGCGGTTAACAGATCGGTTGCCACAGTGCTCAGCGTTCGAACGACATCAAGGATTCTGGGGTCAACCAATTCGTAATAGATAAAAGGACCGTTGCGCTCGATCTTCACCAGGAGTGAACGCTTTAGCTCTTTGAGGTGATGGGAGACAAGGGGCTGGGAAAGACCGAGTTCTTCAACGATGGCGGAGACGGATTTCTTGCCCTTGCTAACACATAGGATGATCCGCAGCCGGTTCTCGTCTGAGAGGCTCCTGGCAAGAAAAGCGACCGACTGAAAGTGCTCGTCTCTCAGTACGAGCGCGTCCCGCTCCGGTTTTTCGGAATATCCCTCACTGTTTTCACGTGAATCAAAACCGCTTGACGACTTTATCGGGACCGCCTTTTCCATGGAGAATCATCCATCCTGTTCTATGCCGGGCCGGGCAGTGTGCCCGTTGCGGCGACCATAGAAGCGAAACAACATATTGATAACTATTTATATGTACATGCGTCCAATGTCAACAACGAATTCAATACAGCGACGAAGATCGATGCGTTTCTCCCCCCAGAGAAGCTTTTTTCATCACCCTGCTGGAAGAACGGTTCGCCGGGAATGCGGTCAAGTTGAAGTGCGATGAAATGATTGCCTGGAACGATTGTTCACGAATTGTTCACGAATTGTTTATAAATTGTTCATAGATTGTTCATGGCGTTCTGAAGCGCGCCCTTAATCCATAAGGCCGCTCGATTGTTCGATGTATTTTTTGAGGGCAACAGCATTGTTGTGTTCCGTGTCGTGGGCGCTGTAAAGGAGCGTGACATTTCCCTGCCCGGCCGCGTCGATTATGGTCAGCAAGGCCTGCCGCCTGGTATCCAGTTCGGCAAAGTAGAGGTCCTGGAACTCACCCCATTTTTGCGGGTCGTGTCCGAACCAGCGACGGAGCGTATCACTGGGGGCTGCGTCCTTGAGCCAAGCGTCCATATGAAGGGATTCCTTCTTCATCCCGCGAGGCCAAAGACGCTCGACCAGAAATCGAGTCCCATCACCTGATTCATAAGGTTCGTAGACGCGCTTCACCTTGACCATCGCTTTCTCCTTTCTTGTGTGAGGGCGTCAGTCAGGGAGACTTTCGTTTGTCGACCTGATATGGCAATCTGAATATTATAATAATGACGGGGCCATACTCATGAAAGGATCAGGCGGGGCGGGTTCTTGAAAAGGATTGCGAGACAATGTCGGCAGCCTGCTGAAGCTGGTCAGGGGCTGCATGGACCCTGCAATCCGGTCCCCATGCATTGCAGGCACAGCAATTCGTCCGGCGCAACGAATGTACGGTAGGGTGTTCCGCAAGCCGGGCATTGCCGCTCAGCCCCCTGAGGAATTCCGAGTGGCTTGACGGGACGCCGATTCAATGCAAGCCGAAGAAAAGCGGGTATCGCCTGTGCGACCGCAGCCCTCGGCATTTTGGAAGATCCACGCGCACGGTCGTGAAAGTGGATGGGAATCTCCTTAATGATCAGTCCCTCGCGCGCAATACGGGTGATGCAGGTCATGAAAAAGCTATAGCTGTTGGCGTTGACCGACTCGACCAAACCGGGCGGAACGCGGTCCAGGCGAGCAGCGCGAAGAGCAGTGGTATGCTCGGCTACGGGGAGCCGCAGGACGAGGCGGGCGAGGCTGTTTGCAGTTTGGCTCAAGAAACGCCGCCAGCCCTTGTAATCGGTACGTCCGCCGGCGCAGAACCGCGAACCGACTGCTACGTCGGCGCCTGCGTCCAATTCGGCGAAAAGGCGCGGCACATCCTGCGGGTCGTGGGACAGGTCCGCATCAAGCGTGACAATGCTGGAATAGCCGTGGACCCGCGCATAGAGCCATGCCAGCTTATGGGCGGACCCGACGCCGAGCTTGCCCGGTCTGACTATAACATGAACCCTCGGTTCGGTTGCGGCAACGGAGAGCAGATACTTCGTTGTGCCATCGGTGGAGTTGTCGTCTACGAACAATAAATCGGATCGCACCGGCAGCGACAGGATCTCCGCAATAAGCGTCTCGATGGTTCCTTGTTCGTTATAGGTCGGGGCAAAAATCAGCTTATCTTTTTGTGCCATTCAAACAGCCTATGGGTAGAATCCTTATTGACGCCCGAAATAAAGGTTTCCGTACGGCTGGAGCGGAACCAAACAGGAAGGAAAATCCTGAATCAGGTACTAAATTGGAGATGACGGGGAACTGCTTCGACTCCATCTAAGCGGCCTAAGTACTTGAATTCTTAACTTCCGTGTCAGTCGCACGTTCGATGTTGTGTAACGGCTTTGTAAACAGGCTACTATGAAGTTTTAGTGTTTTCAAGAACCATCTTCAATGTGCTTCGCCTTGCAAAATAGCCCTCCCTATGGACTATAGTGTCATAGTCAGGATAGCCTCATTGGCCAACTGGTCACACCGTTCATTCTCCGGGTGTCCGCTGTGTCCTTTTACCCAACGCCAATCGACCTCATGCTGCTGATTGAGGGCATCCAGTTCATGCCACAGATCAGCATTCAGGACTGGCTTTTTAGCAGCAGTCCTCCACCCGTTGCGTTTCCAATTGTGTATCCACAGAGTGATCCCATTTTTCATGTACTGAGAATCCGTGGTCAAGACGACCGTTGAGGGTACTTGAAGCGATTGCAGAGCTTTGATAGCTGCGGTAAGCTCCATTTTGTTATTGGTGGTGTGCGGGTCGCTCCCGGACAGCTCCGTAACCTCACCATTCTTGATTACCACTCCCCATCCGCCTGGACCCGGATTGCCCTGGCAAGCACCATCCGTGAAGATCAGAATCGGTTGGCCTTCGGCTCTTTGTCCCAGGGGTGAGGAATCACCATCCAGTGTGATATGATCAGTGACCTCGGAATGCCTTTTATGCAAGGGTATCCCTTTCCGCATGTCATCGATGCTGAGCTTGGACTTACCAGCAAAAAGCCTCTCATAAAGCTCGGGCGTAAACTTCCATGCCTCCAGCATTTTGTAGCCCTGGTCGTAAAGAACATAGATGAGTATGTCCCATGCGATTGACTTAACTTTTGAGCCGGCGTTCCATACGGCACTTCCGGGGTTACCGCTTGGACGATTGGCCTTGACTTGGATTCGCTGCCCATCAGCGGCCAGGAAATCATAGCCACTGGATACTGCAGTCCGCTCCCGCAGACAGTCTGCATATTCAGATTCAGAACAGCCAAGGAGCATTGCGGCATCGTACTCGGACACCGCAGCCGTCACACCTGCTTGACCGGGGAAGCAGCCATACCGATCCTCCCAGCGAAGGACCACATTAACCAGTTCGTTTCTAAGACTCAACCCGCACCTCTCTTATCACTCTACCTCTGATATCCCGGCGAACCCTGCTTCTAAAAGATTCCTGGCATCCTGCTCCTTTGCAGCCTTCTTCTGTTCATGGTGGCGCACGAAAGCTACGAAGCTCTTAAACCCATCATTTAGAGTGTAGCCGAGCTGGCCGATGGTTCGCGGGGGGATTTCCTTATAGGCACGCTTGACCTTGCCTGAGGCCGCACTCTCGTCAAACCCTATGTTCGCATCGCTCATGCTTCGGAACATTCGCACCATCTCAAAGGTAAAGCCTCTGTCCGAACTGAAGCGGTGAGGGTAATCGTCCAAGTAGAGGTGCATCCCTGCCACCACACTCGCACACTGCACAGGTGAGAAGTCCTGGAAAACCGTTAACATCTCCCTCGCCGCCTGGACGCCATGCTGGTTCACGGGCCGGCCATGTTCGGAGTCGCTGACGATGCCCCCGCAGTAATCCTTGAGTATCTCCACCAGCTTGTTGAGACCCGCCACTATTTTGCCGCTGCCATCCCTTTCGATTATCTTTTGGACCCTCACTACACAAGGTTTTATCTCGGCGGCCCTGATGCTCTCTTGTTGTGGATCTCCATGCCGCCGCTTCCTCTGGGAATGTTGGGCACACAGAGAGCCGAACTGTCCAGAGGCGGCGTTATTACACACGCTGCATTGTCTCATTCTTTGACTCCTTGGAGTATCGCCATCGTGATGGACATACTTATAACCTGTTATTCCCAAGCCCGGAACAACTCGAATCTCTACATGGGCGGGATTTGTTTTATACGGGATTATGGGGTGTGCGAAAAAAGGGGGGCGGGGGTATCAATCCTTGGGGACACTTGCCCCCGATAAGAACCGATTTCGTAAAGCCCCCAAATTTCTAAATGCTTGATGTTATTCGATGGAGATGATGGGGTTCGAACCCACGACCTCAGACTTGCGAAGCCTGCGCTCTCCCAGCTGAGCTACATCCCCGATGTCTCCTAAATACCCCCTTCCGCATTCGCTGTCAAGAATCACCGGCAAATCTCCGGCGCAAAATGGGGTGCAACTCTAACGATTGCTCTGTGAATCACAATTGATGATGCCGGCAGGAGGCGATGATGTTCTCTTAAGAACAAATTGAATCAGTTATTCATGTCTCTGTGAAACACCTCAAACAAGGAAAAGGCTGGGGGAGCTTTCTTGCTGCCGCCGAAGGCCGCGGCAAACCTGGCTGGCGGTCCCAACGCCCGCCTCAAAACAGCCTCTTTACCCAGACGAGGTTCAAGGCGAGGCTGACATCGTACTTGCAGAAGCGCTCTATTCCGGCATTCTCGGGTGAGGTGTGCCTGATGGCGAGTAAACGGTCGAAATCCCTTTCTATGACGATATTGCAGAAATCGACTGGAACCGAGCGCACCAGTCCCAGTTCCTCTTCGTTCCAAAGAGTATTGGCGATGTCTCCGACCCCGGTCTCCATCATAGCGGTTCCGCAGACCTTGAAGCCGGCCCCGCAGCCGCAGCGGTGAATCGAGTCGAAGTCGGTCGGAATTGAATGGCCGTTATCGCAGAAAGGGCAGACTATGATGTGGGTTCCGTTCGCCCGTCTGGGAATACTTGAAGCTAATGACCAGAACGGCCCTTTGTTTTTGGATTTCATTTTGTGCCTGCCATATGAAATTGAGCGCGCGAGCCCGTAAGAACCAAGCCGTAACCGGCGCCGGCGTTTCGGCTTGAAATCGAATCAAAAATTTGACATAAAAAGATTAATCTCTCTCTTAGCTTTTGCAAGCTGTCAAGTCTTAAACAGGAGCACATTTTGGGCGGAATTCATACCTCTTCGGACAAGGTAAAGTCAATCCTGAAAATACTCGATCAAGTCTATCCCGACGCAAAATGCTCTCTCGACTTCCATGACCCGCTCCAGCTTATGGTCGCGACTATTCTGTCGGCCCAATGCACAGATGAGCGGGTAAACAAGGTTACACCGGCTTTGTTTGAAAAGTATCGATCCGCCGGGGCATTTGCCGAGGCCCCCCTGGAGCAATTGGAACAGGATATCAAATCAACGGGGTTTTATCATAATAAGGCCCGGGCTATCAAGGAGTCGAGCAAGGTCCTTGCCGATCAGTTTGGCGGCCGGGTGCCCCGGGAGCTGGAAACGTTGATCAAGTTGCCCGGAATAGGACGAAAAACGGCAAATGTAATATTAGGCAATGCTTTCGACATTGCGGCGGGAATCGTGCATTATACACACGTGGATCGGGTATCGGCCAGGTTTGGTCTTACCCGTGGAAAAGACCGGGAAAAAATTGAGCGGGACCTTATGGCCTTAATCCCGAAAGAGAAATGGATTAAATTCTCTCATCAGTTGATTCAGCACGGCAGAAGAATTTGCATCGCCAGGAAGCCGAAATGTTCCATCTGCCCGTTGCGGCCCTTCTGCGACTACGGCATGAAAATGATGAGTGAGGAATGATGAGTGAGGAATGATGAGTGAGGAATGATGAGTGAGGAATGATGAGTGAGGAATGATGAGTGAGGAATGATGAGTGAGGAGTCAGGGTGGGGAATGAGGAGTGGGAAAGTGGGCATATTGGAACGCACCAAGCTGTTTGCATTGCGGATTATTCGGCTTTACTCATCCTTGCCGAAGACGACCGAAGCTCAGGTGATTGGGAAGCAGCTTTTGCGTGCCGGAACATCGACAGGCGCACATGTTCACGAAGGAAATCGGAGCCGGTCGGATGCGGAGATGGTCAGCAAGACAGAAGGGGCCTTGCAGGAACTGCAGGAAACTATTTATTGGCTTGAGCTTCTTGGCGATGCCGAAATCGTAAAAGCTGAGCGACTCGTCGACTTACTCAAAGAAGCAGATGAGCTGACTGCGATCCTCGTTACCAGCGTCAAAACTCTCAAAGCAAGGAGAGACAAATGACATTCATCATTCATAACTCATCATTCATCACTCATATCAGCATTTCCTTGAAGAATTCTTTTGTTTTTGCCTCAACCGGGCAAGTTGTGGTCTGAGCGCCAAGGGTCCATTCGATTCGGAGTTGCGCTTGTTTTGGCGAGTTGCTGTATGTGGCTGAGAGAACCGCGGCCAACTCGATATCGTCAGGCCCATCAGGGGCCAAAAGCAGGCATGTGGGACCTGCAAAGTTGGCGGGCCGCAAAAGGATATCATACGCTCTGGCCAGGGATTGGAGCCTATTGTTTTCGCTTAGCTGCCGGCCGACCATGCAGATCGTTTTGCCAGGGAGCAAAAAGGCGCGGCCCCACTTAATAATCTCAACTTCCTCAACAGTAGCGCCGGGGCGTATACCGAGCAGCTTGCGGAGCCGGTTTGAAAAACCCTCGCTTGTAAGCATGCAGCCGCCTCCCGGCTGCGGATAATCGGTCAGGCCGTACTTTTGGGCCAGTTCCTTCTGCCGCCTCCGGGAACGTCCCTGGATGTCGAGCAGCATATTTCTGTCAACAAGCCCCTCTTGCTCCACCACTGTAACAGGCAAAAGTCTTGCGCTAAGGGGGCGAAGGATTCGGCCGGCAAGTCCCGAGAGCTTTTCAACGCTCCTGAGGGAATCGCGGCGCTGACTCATAGGGCGCTGTGCGAGCACCTCGCCCGTGAACAGAAAGTCTGCGCCTTCGGCCTCCATCAGTTTTGCGGCTTCCCTGAGCATAAGCCCATGGCAGTCGATACAGGGGTTCATTTGACTGCCGTAACCGTACCTCGGGTTTTTGAGCATCTCCAAATGGACTTCGGAAATATCGAGCGCCCTGGTTTCAATTTGGGTCTTTTCCCCCGCTTCAATCCCTTGGAAAGGTCCGAAGAACGGGGTTACAAAAGTGATTGCAAGAAGCTCGATTTGCTGGTCCTGAAGCACTTTCACTGCGAGCATGGAATCGAGGCCGCCCGATAAGAGTCCTATACCTTTGGCTTTTTTCCGTGACACGGACTTTCACCTCGTGGCCTTTACAGGCGTCCCATCCGGCCTCGGCACGGAGGGTATCATCTTCTGAGGTTCTCCAAGTATGAACTCGCCTTTTTCTATCCAATCTTTGAGTACCTGGGCGATTTCCTTTGCGCGAACATAACTTGAGAGCGGCACGGTCGGGATCTGCCTGCCTTCGATGCTTATGGTTCCGGAGCGCAGTTGGGCGTAGTTGACTTCACAAATCGGGTCTGGCCTTGTAAAGCTGTAGTCCTTTACCTGGGTAACGATCTGTTCGTCGGAAACGCCGGTAAACAGGGCCATTTCCTCATCCAGTATGGGTATGGGAATTCCGACACCGACGACAAGAGAGCACCCGTAGCCCAGAACGCTCGCGCCCATGAGCCACCTGGGACTCATCTCCTTGAGATCGCCCATCAGCATCAGAGTGCCGGCCGGGCTGCGAGGGGTCCCATTCGAAAGCCGGGGGGTTTCAGGTTTGTGCTGGGTGCCGTGCCAGGTTATGAAGCCCTGAGCGCCTCCCAGAAAGATTCTGGTCCCCAGGCCCAGCGTCCTGTAATATGGATCGTTGAGCAGGGGACTGAGCTGACCGGCGGTGCAATAGTTGGCGTTGCCAAGGTTGGGCTTCAGAGTGCCCATGTATGTGTAAATTGTTTCCTTGGACAGATTAACTGCACAATTGTAATTCTGATAGGCGTTTCGCGGATTGCACAGCGTAGCGTATGGGAGCTCTTTCAATGTAAATTGTTTTTCGAAATGGCGATTGGGATAGCAGTCGGTTCCGTAGCCTTCCGCGCGAAGGAGCACGGGTTTTCCGCTTACCAGGTCCTCAATGACGTGCCCGCCGCCGTATTCGAACGCGCCGGGATGAATTTTATTCAGAGGGTCGTCGGCCGAAGGTTCGGTTGCGCCGAGATAGATATCCACAGCGGCAAGGCCTGCATAGGCTGGAACATCGTTGAGCCAGACCTTTGAAGCCTTTATTGGAGGATTGGCATGTCCGAAGTTTATGAAAGCGCCCGAGGAACACATGGGAGCAAAGGTCCCGGTGGTGACGACGTCCACCTCCTTTGCAGCGGCGGCAGCCCCCTTCTTTTTCACTATTGCGGTCATATCCTCCGCCGTAACCACGACTGCTTGTCCTCTGCGTATCTTTTCGTTTATTTGCTGGTAAGTTTTACGTGTTCCCATTATCTTTGCCCGATCCCACCGTTAGAAAGAAAAGCCATGGCAAACCTGAAAAAGCCGTGACATGATAACCTAATTATTAAATTCTTCAATCCCGCATGCATTTTGTTCTTGAAGAATTCAGGATAAACGGTTTTCATTGCGGGTTGGATATCAAAATTACTGGAGAAAAGTGAGTATGTCCGAACAAAAAAACGATGCGTTTGAAAAACAGGCCCCGTCCGCGCCGGTTCGAAATCCGTATATCATGAATTTCCTCAAAGCGCTGGCGGAAAAAAAGGATGAACAACGTCAGCCCGATGATCTAAAAAAGTTGCTGGGTGATATGTACCGGCTCTTCGAATCCATGCTTGGACAGAACATGGTGAAAGCGCTGCCCGAGGAGGTGAAAAATCAATACCTCGAAATGGCGGAGGATTTGCCGAATCTGAACTACGAAAAAATAGGCGACGTTTTTGACACAAACGTCAAGAATTACCAAGAAATCATGAAGAAGACCATGAAGGAGTTTGCCGAGATTTATATTAAAAACAGTCAATTCAGCCCTGAGCATTATCCCGTCAAACAGGCTTCGGAGCAATAGAGAGCCCTTACGCAGGGTTGCTTGAAAATCGAAGAAGGATGCCGGAGGGCCCAACTTCCGGCCTCGGATGCCCGGCTTTCGGATATCTGATGCGTGAGATCCGGATTTGCTCCGGTCACCGATATCCGATGCGCGGCTTGCCTTTAGGCGCTCGCCTGTTCTTCGTGAGGATGGCCGGTCTGCATGTGTTTTTTTAGTTCATTGATGAGCAGATTCATTTCCTGCTCGCGTTTTTGTTTTATCTCTTTCCAGATATCCTGGCAATGTTTGCACTCGGTTGAATCTTTCAGATAAGCACCGATTCTGTATATCGTCTTTGAATCTTCGGCGATTGCCTGAATCAGGTCGTAATTGACATTTTCCAGCATGCTTTCTCCTTATCTCTCGCATGGACCGGGATTGGATTCACGTTGGGAAAAAGTCGAAGTTTTTCGGTGACTCAATTTTAAAGATAATCAAAGAACCGTCAGTGGACAGTGGCTAAATAAACAGCGCGCCGCGTGGCCGGTGGACAGAAAACACTTTTCACTTTTGCCTGGCGCAAGGGAAGGGTACTTGCCGGAGTTGATCCAAATTGTTACGCTTTAGACCATCTAAGAACATGATGAGAGGAGAATGAAGTGCAGGAAGATAAGACTATCTGCCCGTATTGCAATCTTAAGATGAGCAAATGGAAGACCCCGCCCATGTCGACCTGGAGCGCGGAATATTTTTACGTTTGCTTCAATGACAAATGCTCTTATTTCGTCAAAGGCTGGACGCACATGCAGAAATCAACCGAGGTCGGAGCCTCTTACCGGCACAGGTACGACCCCGACACCGGCTGCTGCGGTCCGCTCCCTGTCTGGTCTCCTGACGCCGGCAAAGACTCGATTTTCGAGTAACTCCCCTGGTCAAAAAAGAGGGTGAAGGGTGAGGAGTGGGAAATACCACCCTTCTCTCCTCACTCTTGCCTCTATTCCGGATTCGATTCATCTGCTCTTTTAGGTTGAGGCTTTGCTGCTCTGCGCCTCAGCGTTGAGTTTTTCCTGCAACGCGGCCTGCGCCGCTGCAAGTCTGGCGATAGGCACGCGAAAAGGTGAACAGCTAACGTAATTTAGTCCCAGATTGTGGCAAACGGCAATAGATTTTGGATCACCGCCATGCTCTCCGCAGATACCCACTTCCAAATTGGGGCGTGTTTTTCGGCCCAGCTCGACCGCCCATAGCATTAGTTTGGCCAACCCTTTTTCGTCAATGCTCACAAACGGATTTTCAGGCAAAATCCCCTGCTGAATGTAGTCGATCAGGAATCCCTTTTCAGCATCATCCCTGCTTATTCCATAAGTGGTCTGAGTGAGATCGTTGGTGCCGAAGGAGAAGAACTCGGCGTACTCTGCGATTTCATCGGCGGTGAGCGCAGCCCGCGGGACCTCGATCATGGTGCCGAATTTGTAGTCGATTGTTACTTTATGGTTCTCCATGACTTCTTTTGCAACTGCCTCGAGGGTCTTTCTCTGCGTCTTAAGTTCGTTTACGTGGGCGGTGAGAGGGATCATGATTTCGGGGTGGACGTCGACTCCCTGTTTGGCACACTGACAGGCGGCTTCGAAGATGGCCCTGACCTGCATCTGGGTCAACTCGGGCATCATTATTCCGAGGCGGACACCTCGCAGACCCAGCATGGGATTAGCCTCGCGCAGAGTCTCCACACGCCGCAGGATGCGCTCGTCTTCTTCGATCTTGTGCAGGAGTTCGTCAATTTCCTGCAAATTCCTTGCGTGCATCATGCGGATCTTGCCGTCGGTAAGCTCGCTCATGAGTTGTTCGAAGCTGGGGAGAAATTCATGCAGCGGTGGATCGATAAGGCGGATGATCACCGGCAGTCCGTCCATGGCCTTAAAAATACCTGCGAAATCTTCCCGCTGGAAAGGCAGCAGTGCATCCAGCGCTTCACGGCGTTCGGTCGGCTGGTCGGTCATGATCAACTTCTGCACCAGGGGAAGGCGCTCGGCCTGGAAGAACATATGCTCGGTGCGGCAGAGGCCTATGCCGCCGGCGCCGTATTCGCGGGCTCGTTTGGCGTCCTGGGGATAATCGGCGTTCGCCCAGATGCCAAGATGCCGGAACCCGTCCGCCCATTGAAGCAGTTTCATCAGCCACGGATCGGAGATGTCGGGCA
>OMOE01000181.1 GCA_900290365.1 Syntrophobacter sp. SbD1
AGCGGGATTTTCGTTATCGTTCTCAAAAGGCTCGCTGATCCTGCGGGACAATTCTTTCGCAACCTCTCCAGCTTCCAGGGGGTGCCGCAGCAGATAGGTCACCTCCTCCAGCTGCAGCGGATGCGATTTTTTTTCCAGCGCTGACCCCGGGTTATGCACGAAGTTCGACCTCTCATACAAGCCGTCATAAACAGCGTGCAATGCGGGAAGTGCGCCTTGTGAGTCCAGGGAATTTTCCAGCAAAGAGGTTTGTGTTGGGCATGTCCCGAGTTCGGGATGCATCGCCTCTTTTTGCTCATGGGTGGGCTGCTGTTCCAGGATGACCGAGAGTGAAAACGTGTGGTCCTCGCGAAGAATATCGAGCACGGCAAGGGAGCCGATCTTTTCCCGTTCGATCATTTTTTTAAACAATGGCGCGACATGCTCCGCATCGCCACAGACGGGATTGTTGTTCAGGGACAGGATGACGTCATCGTCCTTGAGGCCGGACTTTGCCGCCGGTGAACCGCTTATTATCCCGGCAACCTGGACAAAATAGTTTTCTTTGCATGCCGGCGGGGATTGTTCCAGTTTCCGGGAAGCCAGGTATATGCCAAGATAGGGTTTCGGTATTAAAGTAGGATAGGGTTGCGAAGGCACATTGAGCAATTCACAATAGGAAAATGTTCCGGGCCGCGGTTCGTTTGGCGACAGCGAAAAATGCACGCCGCATGAGCAGAGACATATTGACAGGAACAGACTGTAACAATATTTTTTCATAAGGAAGCATCCCTTCAGCTTCTCCGGCCCTTCTCGCTCCTTCTGTCCCCGCCGCGTCTCCGTTCAGGCCCCCGATAGTTTGGATCATTTGCTTTCCGCCGATCCGTCTGTGCCCTGCGGTCTGACCGGGCCCTGCGTTCTTTTTTCACCTGTTCGAAGAGATACTCGATCATCTCCATTCTTTTTGAATTAAGGAGGTTGTCGTGCGGCGTACTCTTGTCGGTCGTAGCCAGTTTTATTTCAAGACGACAACCCGACAAAAGCAACATGAGTACCTGCTCAAGCCGCTTGAAAAGCTTGAGGTTCTCATGGACGGTCCCGCTCTTTTTGCTCTCGACGTCGGCCAGCGCAATGGCAATGTCCTGCGACACCGTCTTTACATTATCGTGTATCGTTTCGTACAATTTGGTGAGAGCGTCGCCATCCTCGCTGATGAGACTCGACAACTCCATTGTTATCGTCTCTATCCCATCCCTAGCTTTTTCCAGGTTCTCCCTGGTAATCTTGCCCTGTTGCAGAGCTCTTTTCAGCAGGTCCCTGAAATAGTTATGGATATCCTCGATCAGCTGCTTTTCCTTTGTCCGTCCGATTCCAGCCTCCGCGAGAATAACGACCGACGCTTCGCAGAGTTTTTCAATCCTGGACAGATTTTCCCTCACGTACAGCGCAATACGACGCAGCTCAGGGATTATTTCCAGCCACTGTTTCTTGAGCACTACAAGAACCTTTTTCCGCTCAGCGATCATTTCCTGGAGTCTTTTCATCCTCATCACATCGTTGATCTTCTTTGTGTTGAGGCGGCTCATCTCGTGTTCAGCTGACTTGATAAAGACCGATGGGTTCTTGAAATCTAGTGACTCGAGCCTGTGCAAGTGATAAGCATATAGCTCCACTTCCGACTGGAGTACGGAGTTGAGAACTTGGGTATGGTCGAGTACGCCGAATAATATCCGCTGCCGGATGTCCGGCGACGCCTCATCCGACGCCTGGCGCTGTTCAAAGCCATCAGCGTCTTTCAGCAGCTGTCGGTATACAGACAGACCATCGATCGGCTGCTCCTCGCCGCCTTCCTTGCCAACATTCGCAAGGAATGCCTCGAGTTCCTCTGACGTGGGCTGAATCTTTTCGTCGGTATCCGTCCGGTTGTCGAATATGGGTTTGTTTATCGTCATGGCAATCCTGAAATGAATGGCGGTTCTTCATGAATCATACAGACCTTATGATTAAAAGGCAAGTCTGACTTAAGGTATATTTACGTCAGGACGACAAAAAATACACCGAAAGGAGACTTGCCATGACTAACATTAGCAAACTAGATTTCAGCGGTCAACATATTTATGTCGGTATGGACGTTCATAGAAA
>OMOE01000051.1 GCA_900290365.1 Syntrophobacter sp. SbD1
TAATTCCGCACGTACGGATCTGCGCGGGGGGTGCCGGGCAACCGGCATTCCTACCGCGACCATAAATTGCATACAGAGATCGTTGAGTCGTTTTAATCAGTCCTCAGTCCTGAACTCAACGAATCTGGATCCCTTGAAGCCTTTTCCATGTCTGCTCCGAATACCAGATGTCTATAAATTCCCCGATGGAGCTTTGTTCCCCTGCCGCCATCTTTTCGGCAATCGGCTTGCGCAGCAGCATCTTGATGCTTTGGAAGGCAGCCGGGTCTTTGTCTGCGAAATCGCCTCCGATCTTTCTCGCATGTTCCTGCAAATGGACCTCGTCGACCACTTCATCGACAAGTCCGAGACGCTGAGCCTCTTCGGCTGCATACATGCCGCCTGTCAGAAGAATTCGTTCAGCGTTCCTCCCTCCAACGAGGTATTTCAATATTTCCACGCCTCCAGCAAATACAGACGCCCCGAAGCTGATTTCATTGAGCGAGATCATGGCTTTTCCGCAAACCATGATCCTGTAGTCACACGCCAGGGCGAGCATGCACCCGCCGGCTATGGTGTGGCCGTTTAGCTCCGCCACAATGGGCTTTGGAAAAAGGAAGATCCGGGTATAAAGACCTGCAAATTTGGTCAGATACCTGGAGAATTCCTCTTTCGAATAACTAAGGAACTCCGGGATGTCGAATCCGAACGAGAAGAATTTCCCCGTTCCGCGCAAGATGATTGCCCTTGTGGATTCATCGGTTTCCAGGCCTTTGAGGCAACTGCCTATTTCCTCGATCGTTTGCTCGTTGAAGGCATTCACCTTGCCCCGGCAGATCGAGACCGTCGCAAGGCCATCTTCTTTGGAAACTTTCAGAAATTNNAACGACTGACCACCAGCCACTAACGACTGCTTTATTACTGTTTTTTCTGACGACTGACCACCAACCACTGACGACTGTTTCATTGTGTCTTCCTGCAAAATCCCATAAAGGTCCCCCGCGAAAATGACCTGCCCATTGCCGGCAGCAACGACCGGAATGTATTCTATGGATAGTGGAACGGGTTGTGAGAGCTTCACGAAGACCTGGCGGGACCCTTCGAGAACGGATTGCATCTTGTCAGCATAGTGGCTGCCGTCATCTCTAAAAAGAGTTTCTGCAAGCTCGAGGGCCTTATCGACCCTGATGCATCCGTGTGAAAAATCCCGGCGCGACCTGGCGAACAGATTCTTGAGAGGCGTATCGTGCAGGTAAACGGCATAAGGGTTGGGAAATTCGAATTTTACGCGGCCGAGCGCGTTCTTAGGCCCGGGGCTCTGAAAAAGCCGATGCGCTCCCGAGGGCGCGGTCATGCTCACATAGCCGTGATTTCTAAACCACTCGGGGTCGGACTTGGCCTGTGACGCCAGTTCGAGCTGAATGCGATCATTAACATACCAACGTGGATTAAGGATTATTTGTTGAATTGAGCTGGTCATGGTTGGAGTTTGGTTTTCTCCCACCATTTTGCCTCGAAATTTTACCTTCTTGCCGGCCACTTTTCCGACGACGATCCTGTGGGCCTCCCGCAATTGTCCTTCTTTGTAATACTCGAGCATAAATCGGGGAATGTTGATTCGAATAAACCGGTCGAACTGGCGCGAAGGGCTTTGCCGTTCGGCTTTCATTGCCCAGGCGATCAAGTCTGCTTTCTGCTGAAAGGAGACGTTTAACCACTGTACTGTCTGCTGGCCCAGAACCCCGTCCGGGTCAAGCAAGTGGGCTTTTTGAAATTCTTTCACCGCGCCCTGGGTCACCGAGTCATATGTGCCTGTAAAATTTCCGGAATAGAAACCCTCCTGCTGTAATCTCTTTTGCAAGTCGCGGATGTGATTGCCGGACTCGCCGTAGCGCGGCTTAGAGCTGATGGCAACACGCTGCGGGGCATCACTTGCCGCAAGTTTTTTATACCTGCCGTAGGCGGAAAGCAACGCTTCATAGCCGAATGTTTTCGGCTCGAGTTCTTTGAAAAACTTCGAAACCGGGACCTCGCCCAAAAGGGCCTTTTGGGCCTCTTCTTTCTGGAAATACGGATCCATTTCCATTGCCAGGAGCAAGAAAGCGGTGGTGAGCCGGACATCGGCATCGGCGGCTGAACGGAAGACTTTCTGGTATTCTTGCAGGATTGCCTCGGAGTTTGTCATTTTTGGCGCCGCCGGCCCCATGGAACGATCTGTGGAAGTCGCAGATTGCGGGGCATCCATAAGTGAGTCTGCCCTGATGTCAATATATCCGGGATCGGCGGCCTTGAGCCCGGACCGGCTTTGATGGAGTTCCCCGATGCTTTGGGACAGCTTGTCAAGCTTGAACGGGCCGGAATCTATTGCGTCTTTTTCGAGCGTGCCGAGGCGGGAAAGCAGGTCCTTTGCGGCCTGGTTCAACTCGAACCTGGAATCTATAAAGAATGGTTTCCAGTCATTTGCCAGGTAAGCTTCGCTCACCGGGTCGGGATTAGGGCCTTTTAAGTTTTCCGTGGGCAGACTCTGCCAGAGGTAGCTGCACCAAAGCCTTGACAACCCACGCTCAGTTGCTTCATTTTCCGGGCCGGCTCTTTCGGCGGATGCGGAGGCAACCGGGCCGGTTCGAACGGGCTGACGGTCATTGGGGCTGCTGACGGTTTGCGCGGGGCTTGTCCGGCAAACAGTGATCATTGAAATCATGATAATCGCCGCAAAAATATTTTTCGGACTCATCTGCGCCTTTTTCTCAGGAGAGGATCGTTGACATTAATTTCATCGTAAAGCCTGATCTGTTCGGCGAGGCTCAGTTTTGGACAGCTTCGCGAAAGCTTCGTGCTTCGGCAGCAATTGCAACGGGCATCGCTGCACAACAGGCAGGCATGGCAGTCCGCACAGGCGTGCTTCCTGGGAGACGCCGGATTTATTTCAGGAGGGACTGGTCCTGATTCGGCATTAGTGCCGCTTTCCATCGAACACTCCTTCTGCTGCCGCACAACGGGCGCAGGGGCCGGCCAGAGTGACGCTGGACTCTATTTGCTCGCTGTAAGACGGCGAGCCGGCGTGACTCTGGTAAAGATTGAAAAACACTTTTCTATATACTAAAACTGTGCTATTGGCAATCGGCATGGTGTAAGGGCGGGATTTTAAGTGGTCTTGGAAAGCGATTATTTCTTCATGGGCCTAGCAATAGAGGAGGCCGAAAAAGCTTATCGGTTGGCCGAAGTTCCGGTCGGAGCGGTGCTCGTGGGCGCGGATGGACAAATCCTCTCAAGGGCACACAACAAGCCGATTTCATCTAATGACCCGACGGCCCATGCCGAAATCCTGGCGATCAGGGGCGCCTCCGAAAAACTCGGCAACTATAGACTGCCTGAAACCGTCATGTACGTGACTCTTGAGCCGTGCGCAATGTGTGTCGGGGCTATGCTTCACGCCAGGGTAAAGCGGTTGGTTTTCGGCGCCGGCGACCCTCGAAGCGGGGCTGCCGGAAGCGTGCTGGATCTAACTGGAGTTGGTCGATTCAACCATCGAATTGAAGTGGCCGGCGGGGTCCTGGCTGCGAACTGCGCCGAGATCCTCCACATATTCTTCAAAGAGCGGCGGGCCGGGTGATAAGTAAGTTTTCAGTTTTAAGTTTTTTGAGTAAAAACAGTTTTGAGTTAATTAGTGTCCATCCGGAAACTCCGGATGTGACGCTTGAAGTTTTAAGTTAATTATGCGGAGAGGTACCGAAGTGGCCGTACCGGGCTCGACTCGAAATCGAGTTGTCCTGTGAAGAGCAGGGCACGTGGGTTCGAATCCCACCCTCTCCGCCAATCTGTAGTTTTGATTTTTGAGTAAAAAAACAGTTTTTAGTTTTCAATTGCGGAGAGATGTCCGAGAGGCTGAAGGAGCACGACTGGAAATCGTGTGTACGCCCAAAAGGTGTATCGAGGGTTCGAATCCCTCTCTCTCCGCCATTTAAACGCTGCGCCTGTGTGCGTCTGCCCAGGGGGTATTTCTTGGCCGCCGCCGAAGGCAGCGGCGAACCTGGCCGGCGGTCCCACCGCCTGCTGACAGGTGATTTTACAACCAATTATGTCTGATGAACCTCATAAAGTCATTGCCCTCAAGTGGCGGCCAGGGACCTTTGAAGAGGTTATCGGCCAGCCCCACGCCACACGGACGCTCCAAAACGCGATTCGTCTGAAGCGTATCGCTCATGCCTACCTTTTTTCCGGGGCCCGCGGAGTGGGCAAAACATCCATCGCACGTATTCTGGCTAAAGCCCTCAATTGCGAAAAGGGGCCTTCCCCCATACCCTGCAATGAATGTTCGAACTGCCGGGAAATATCGAAAACCAACTCGGTCGATGTTATCGAGATCGACGCAGCCTCCAATCGGGGGATCGACAATATACGCGAACTGAGGGAAACCGTACGGTACAGGCCCGCCAAGGCGCGCTACAAAGTCTATATTATCGATGAAGTGCACATGCTGACCACCGAGGCTTTCAATGCCCTGCTCAAGACCCTTGAAGAACCTCCACCGCATGTAATCTTCATACTTGCCACTACCGAGCCTCACAAAATCCCTGCTACCATCCTCAGCCGCTGTCAGAGGTTTGATTTCCGGCGCATTGGTCTTCAGCAAATCGTCGAGCATCTTAAAAAGATCACCTCGGAGGAAGGGGCTGATTTTTCCGAGGCTATCCTTTACGCGATTGCGCGGGAAGCCGATGGGAGCATGCGCGATGCGCAGAGCCTGCTCGAGCAGATCCTGGCCTTTAGCGGAGACGATGTCCCGGAGAAGGAAATACTCGATATCCTGGGAGTGATAGACAGGCAAAGCGTGTTGGGGACCGCAGAGGCGATCCTGTCGGGAAACGCGGAGGCCTGCCTGGACCTTGTCGCGGATATCTACCGGCGTGGGATAGACAGCAGACGCTTTTGTCAGCATCTGTGCGACCATTTCCGAAACCTGCTCTTCATTGCTGTTTCGGCCGGTCGTGAAGCGCGGCTCGATCTGCCCGAAGATGAAAAAAAACTGCTCAAGGATCAGGCTGCCGGGACAACTCCCGAATCGCTCCATGTCTATTTCCAGATGCTGCTTCGGGGCGAGGAGGAAATCCGTCGCTCGAGCATGCCGAAGATCGCGCTCGAGATGCTCCTTTTGCGTATGGCCCGGCTCCCGAAGCTTCAATCTATTGATGCCGTGCTCGACAGGATCGAAATGATCCAGCGTACTATCAAAGAGGAGCATGAAGCGGGGAGCGGGGAGCGAGGAGCAGGGAGCGGGGAGCAGGGATCGAGCGCCTGCGTCATTTCCGAAAGCCGGCCCGGCTTCGTGACGGAAGCAAGGAGCGAGGAGCAGGGAGCGGGAAGCAAAGAGCAAGGAGTAAGGAGCAAGGAGCAAGAAGGCGGAGGCCGAAGAGACGAGGCAAAGGCAGCGCCGGAGACGGAGGTATCTTCCACCCTCAGTCCTCGTCACCCCGGAGATCTCCAGTCCGGGGCCTCAGTCCCCAGTCTTGAATTCAGCCCTGATTCCCCCACCCTCAGTCCTCAGTCCTCAGTCCTCAGTCCTGAAACTGATTGGCAGGTGTTCGTGGCTTTTCTTGAGAACCACGATCCCACCTTGTGGGGCATAGTCTCGCATTGCTCTGCGAAGGCGTCGAGGGAATTGTGCGAACTTGAGGTGCCGGACATGTTTGAAAAGAGCGCCAATGGTCCGGAATTTATCCGCAAACTTGAGGATGCCTCGAATGCTTTCTTTGGCTCAGGGCTGCAATGGAGTATAATAGAAAAATTAGCCAAGGCTTCCCGGGGCGCCGGGGCTAAGGCCCGCAAGACCGGTAAGGCTTCGGATACAAAACAGATCGTCACTCATCCGGCCGTTCAGCAGGCAATGGAAATACTTGGGGCTGAACTAATCGAGGTGAAGCCGTCTAAAGGGACTTGAGCCGCGTAGACTTGCGGGTGGGTTTAAATTCAAATTCAATCGGAGGAACTTACAATGGTGAAGGGATTCAACCCGCTCGAGCAGGTTAAGGCCCTGCAGGAGAAGATGGCCAAAATGCAGGAAGAGCTTGCCTTGAAAAAAGTCGAGGCGAGCGCCGGAGGTGGCATGGTGACGGTGGTGGTCAACGGAAGGCAGGAAGTTCTCAGCCTCGTAATAGACCGCCAGGTGGTTGATCCCGAAGACGTCGAAATGTTGCAGGACTTGATTGTTGCAGCCGTAAACGACGGTTTGAGAAGAGCCCAGGAAATGGCGTCCGCCGAAATGGGAAAGCTGGCCGGCGGGCTCAGTATTCCGGGATTGAACATTCCGGGGCTTTTTTGACGATAAATGAACCCATATCCACCGATTTTGAGCAATCTTATCCGTAAATTGAGCAGACTACCCGGGCTTGGGGAAAAGAGCGCCACCCGGATCGCCATGTATCTTCTCAAGGCACCGGGCAGCGAAACCGAGGCGCTTGCGGAAAACATCCGGCAGCTTCGAAACAATATTCGAACCTGCTCGATCTGTTTTCATTTTACCGACGAGCCGGTTTGCGCCATCTGCTCCGACCCTGCACGGGATATTGGACAAATCTGCGTAGTGGAAAGCACAGCCGACCTTCTGGCCATTGAGCAATCCGGTGCTTTCAAAGGCCGCTACCATGTGCTCCAGGGTGTGCTGGCCCCTCTTGACGGGATCGGCCCGGAGCAAATCCGCCTAAAAGAGCTTTTCGCCCGCTTCGAATCCGAAAAAATCAGCGAAATTATCATAGCTACCAACCCGAGCAGCGAAGGGGAGGCAACCGCCCACTACCTTCTCCAGATCCTCAAAGACCACCCGGTGCGCGTAACCCGGATAGCTTACGGAATACCGATGGGTGGCGACCTCAAATATACCGACCGCATAACCGTCGAAAGGGCGCTTAAGGGAAGACAGCTTTTCTGAGCGAGCAGGGTGATGAAAAAGGACTGGAATTCCCACATCAGGGCGAAAAAACCTGTAGACGTCACCCCGGCGAAGGCCGGGGTCCAGTGTTTTTTTGCTTTAAAATCAGTTAGTTGAGGTAAAGCCTGGATTCCGGCCTCCGCCGGAATGACGAAATTATTAGCAATCTTCACGCGTTTCTCCCACCATAGAACCTTTTTTATCACCCTGCTGCCAAAAGAGTCACAAAAATGTCATATTCCAAACACTTTTGTGACGGGCGGTGGGACCGCCGGCCAGATTCGCCGCAGCCTTCGGCAGCGGCAAGAAAAACCCTCCTGCCCCTTCGCTGCTACGCGGCTCGTATGGCGCTGCGGCGCCGCCCCATAGGCGATCAAATAAGCGCGTAATACCAAGTTGCGTTCAAGACGGGTGCTTGGAGTCAAGGGGCAGGGACGGTTTTCCCCCTC
>OMOE01000048.1 GCA_900290365.1 Syntrophobacter sp. SbD1
CCATAATGATTTCTTCATAACAAGGTGCTTAACCTCCTGTCCACTTTTTCGGGGAAAGATCACACATTATCTTAATCGGTTTGAACCCACAATCGGATTCAGCACATATGATGCTGGACCGGCATATTCTCTTCTGTAGGAGGCCAGTGATGAGCCGGGCCTTTCTTCATTCCCCCTCCATTTTGAGCTTGACAATCTGAAACCAAGGGGTCCGGGCTTGAAATAGGAAAATGATGCACAGGTCTGCTATTGGGCCTCGATGGAAATGATGGCTAACGCTTCGCTGAACAATATAGTCGAAGGGGGGCGTCGGCTAAAAACCGATGCGACCATTTTCCCCGCGTCACCGATTCACCCGCTCTCCCCATCACCAATCAACCCATTTACCTGAATTCCGTCCTTAGTCCCCGCCGTGCAAGCACTTAGGACTGAATTTGCCATGAATGCAAGCACTTCCATAAAAGCTGGGAATCAATTAAGCCGCAACTTTTGCCTCTCACTATCACCGATCGGTATCTTTTTCGCACTGTTTCCTGCTCACCGTTCTCTGTTCGCTACCTCCTGCCAGCCCCTGTAATCAGCCCTCGGAATGGCTTCTAGGGGTCATGCGTTGCGGGTCTTTACCCCCCTCAGTCCTCAGCACTCAGTCCTAACTATTGCCGTTTCTCGTTGCCGCTTCTGGTTGCCGCTTCTCGTTGCCGTTTGCCCCCGCCAAATCTCTCATGGTAAAATTCTGATCGTTGTGATTTGGAGGGCCTGCGATTTTGGTCCCTTGCTGTTGACGATTCACGGTTCACGGTCGGTGAATCGGCTAATCTCTGTAAAGCGTCTGTTTTTCACAAAGGGCATTGTAATGATATCGGGGACTTGCACCTATTTTCTCTGTATGTTCTCTGTATTTACAGAGAAACCTCTATGTGCATACGGTGTGGTTTCCCTCAAGTGATCGAGAAAACAGGCTGCCGGCCGTCCAATCGCCCCTGATTGCACCCAATGATGTTAACTTTAGGGTCGAGTGCTTTTTGGGTCACGTAGGGGCGGGGTTTATCCCCGCCCAATCTTGAACGCAAATTAGTATCAGGCCAGGCTATTGTTTTTTCTCAGCGTCCTCAGCGTCTCTCAAAATCGACCGTGCGTCCTCACAAAAGATCGGACGCCGAACTATAAGCGTCTACCATGGGCTCGAACGTTTAACGCGGAACCCGAACAAGGTGAGGGTTCGTCCTCACGCGACCTCACAGAAGATCGGACGCCAAGCTTGAAGCATTTAACCATGCTCAGCAATGGCTAACGCGAAGTCCGAACTGAAGTGAGGGCGCGTCCTCACAAAGGATCGAACGCCGAACTATAAGCCTGTAACGTGGGGGCGAAGGTTTAACGCGGAATCCGAACCTGGTGAGGGTTCAAGATCGGACGCCGAACTATAAGCGTCTAACATGGGCTCGAACGTTTAACGCGGGACCCGAACAGAGTGAGGGTTCGCCCCCCGATCAAATCGTCGAATTGCGGCCGGGTTGTCAATCGGTGAATCGCTTTAAGCTTTCCGTCCTCCGTCCATTCATTGGAATGAATGCGCTTTTTATGGCAAGTGCCATCTCAGGTGCCGGTTGTTTTGAAAAAAGACTTACTATCTATGAATTAATACGCTTTTTATTGACAACTAAATTGCCAGCAGATAGAATCCAGGCGTCATCATAATTCAGTATCGTGAATTCATGGCGAGATGACCACTGAAACGAGGTGAGGCGATGAAAATGATTCCAGTCCGGGAGGCCGTTGGGAAGGTCTTGTGTCACGATCTGACCCGGATAGTCCCTGGCGAGATGAAGGGGCCTGCCTTCAGCAAAGGTCATATTCTGCGTGTAGAAGACATTCCCACACTGTTGGACATGGGCAAGGAGCACATCTTTGTCCTGGAAATGCACACGGGTATGGTCCATGAAAACGACGCCGCCGTTCGAATGGCTCGTGCGGCAGCGGGAAGGGGTATCGAGCTGTCGGCGCCCAAAGAGGGCAAGATCGATCTTGTGGCCAAAGAAGATGGGCTGCTCAAAGTCAATGTCCGGGCTTTATATGAAGTAAATGAGTCTGAGGAGGCCATTTTTGTGACCCTCCACACCGATCAAAGGGTCAGGAAAGGAAAGGTAGTAGGGGGAACGCGCATCATCCCGCTGGTCATAGAGGACGAGAAGATCAGGCGAATCGAGCAGATTTGCCATGAGAACCAGCCTCTTGTGGAGATCAGGCCAATGCGCTCGCTCAAGGTGGGAATTGTCACTACGGGCAATGAGGTTTATCACGGACGAATCAAAGACCGTTTCGGCCCCGTAGTGATTCGAAAGATCGAGGAGTTTGGGTGTTTTTCTCTAGGGCAGACCCTGGTAGCGGACCGGGTTGAACTTATAGTTGAGGCCATTGAGGGGTTCCTGGATCAAGGCGCGGAGATGATTGCGGTGACCGGCGGCATGTCCGTGGACCCCGACGATGTGACGCCTGCAGGGATAAGAGCCGCCGGAGGCCGTATCGTGACTTACGGGGCCCCGGTGCTGCCCGGGGCAATGTTCATGCTCGCCTATATCGCAGATACGCCGGTGCTGGGTCTTCCGGGCTGTGTCATGTACCACGACACCAGCATCTTCGACCTGATTTTGCCAAGGATTCTGGCCGATGAGCAAATCACGCGCGCGGATATCGTCAAGCTGGCGCATGGGGGACTGTGCAGCCGGTGCAGCGAGTGCCGGTATCCGACATGCAGCTTTGGGAAACACGGTTAGAAACAAAACGAATTCCAAAGAAGGAGGAACACAATGCTTTTGCCGAAATTTGATTTTCTGGAGCCGGCAACCCTGGCCGAAGCCTGTGAGATAATGGCGGAATATCGCGCAAAGGCCAAGGTGATTGCGGGCGGAACGGACCTTATGGTCAACATGAAAAGGAAACTGATCTCTCCGGAGCGGCTGGTTTCCATTTCAAGAATTGAAGAGTTGAAAAAACTCGACTCATCCTCCAATGCATTGAAAATCGGTTCGTGTTTCACGGCTGCCGATATTGCATCATCCGAATTAATCGAAACGAAATGGGGTGCACTCTGTGCCGGGGCCAGGGCACTGGGGTCTCCGTTGATCCGCAATCTTGCCACAATCGGCGGGAATCTGGTTTCGGCAAGACCCGCCGCCGACCTGCCTCCCCCCCTGATGGCTTACGGCGCAAAAGTCGTTCTTAAAAGCAGCTCCGGGGAAAGAGTCGTATCTCTGGATAATTTCTTCCAGGGAGGAGGTCTGACTGAAATCGCTCCGGATGAAATACTTACAGAGATACGGATAGACGCCATGCAGCCGTATTCCGGCGCAGGCTATAGCAATCTTGGTGTTCGAAGCGCTTGTGACTGCAACCTGGTCAACGTGGCGTCGTTTATTCTGCTGGATGGTCCTGGAGGCAGAATCAAGAATGCAAAAATTGTCATGGGTTGTGTTGGCCCGACACCTGTGAGGGCGGCTTCCGCGGAAAAGCTCCTTGNNAGCAGGGGAAGCCGCCGGTAAAGAGTGCAAACCCAGAGGCTTTGCTGAATCCAGGGCCTCGGCGGAATATAAAAAGGACATGGTGGCAGCGTTGACCGAAAAAACGCTTGCCGTTGCCCACAGGCAGGCGATGGAGCAGTAGGCACCAATCATTGGTCTGTTGCGACAAGGAAGTGCCGATACAGGAAAGGGGACAGTTCATGAAAAAAGTGATTCGTCTAACGATTAACGATAAAGACTACGAAGTGGCTGTGGATCCGAATCAGACGCTGGTTGATTTGCTTCGGTATGATCTGGGACTGACCGGAACCAAGAAAGGATGCGGCATGGGAGACTGTGGATCATGCACCGTAATCATGGACGGCAGACCGGTTAATTCATGTCTGGTTTTGGCAATGCAGGCGAACGGAAGGACAATCACGACCATAGAGGGGTTGGAAACGCATGAGGGGCTCCATCCTGTGCAGAAGGCGTTCGTGGAAAAGGGCGCCATCCAGTGTGGATTTTGCTCTCCCGGCATGATTCTTTCCTCAAAGAACCTGCTGGATAAAAATCCGAAACCTACCGAAGAAGAAATTCGAACCGCCATATCGGGAAATCTCTGCAGATGCACAGGCTATCAAAAGATTGTCGATGCGGTCAAATCTGTTGGCAAGTAGCACCGGACATTCATGATCGGCGATTTGCAAACAGGCTTATGATGGCATTTTAAGGAGAAATATATGAGTGGATACGATGTTATCAATTCGAGGGCGGCCAGGATAGATTCTCCCGACAAAGCCACGGGGCGGGCCTTGTTCGTAGATGATATGAAGATGCCGGGGATGCTGTACGGCGCGTTGTTGCAGAGCCCTTTGGCTCACGCCCGAATCCTCGGGATCGATACGACGGCTGCCGAAAAACTCCCGGGCGTCAAATCAGTTGTCACATCCAAAGAGGCAGGCCTCATAAAGTATGGGGTAAGCCCAGCGCGCTATGATGAGACGATTTTCTGCCACGACAAGGTCCGGCATGTTGGCGACAATATAGCAGCCGTTGCGGCGATAGATCTGGAAACCGCTTTGAAAGCCGTCTCTTTGATCAAGGTGGATTACGAAGAGCTCCCCGCGCTCTTTACTATCGAGGAGGCAATGGCCGAGGGCGCTCCGCTTCTGCACGAGGAATATCCCCGCAACATGTGCGCCGAAGTTCATCAGGAATTCGGCGATGTGGAAGCGGCCTTCAAGCAATGCGCTCTGATAAAGACAACCTCTTTTGTAAACAAGCGCCAGGACGCCGCATTTATCGAACCTCAGGGATGCATCGCCTATTTTGACCTTTTCGGAAGGCTTACGCTTTATTCCTCCACACAGGTCCCTCACTACGTCCAGCGCACCGTGGCGATGGTGCTCGGGCTACCCGTGGGGAAAGTCCGGGTGGTCAAACCCTATGTGGGTGGCGGGTTCGGTCCCAAGGCCGCCGCAAATCACATGGAACTCGCCGCATGCCTGCTTTCCAAGAAGACAGGAAAGCCGGTCAAGATGAATTTTGAAAGGGAACAGGTCTTCACCCACGGCCGGGCAAGACATCAGTTCTTCCATACGATGACCACCGGCGTGACTAAAGAGGGCCGGATAATGGCTCTGAAGCATGAGTGTTATCTAAACGGAGGCGCATATTCGAGCTTTGGAATCGCCACCGTTTATTATGCGGGGTCTTTGCTCGGCGGGCCGTACAAAATGCCCAACATGAAATATGACGGATACCGGCTCTATACCAATCTGCCCGCCTGAGGCGCTCAACGCGGTCACGGCGGCGTGGCGGCCCGTGCCTGCTGGGAGCAGCAGCTCGATATGATCTCCGAAGAACTCGGCATGGACCCAATCGAACTTCGCCTCAAGAACATGATGGTGGCAGGAGATGTCACCTGTAACGATCTGGATACGAGCAGCTTCGGGATGAAAGAATGCATCGAGGCGGTAAGGGACGGTTCCGAGTGGAATAGTAAGAAGGGAAAACTCCCCCCGGGCAAGGGCATAGGCATGGCCTGCGGGTTCTTCGTATCAGGAGCGGGATACCCGATCTACCGTTCCGATACCCATCATGGCACGGTGGTGATCAAGTTGACCGAGGACGGCGGAACGGCTCTGGTTTATACTGCATCCGCCGAAATCGGACAGGGATCGGACACCGCGTTTGCAATGATCGCCGCAGAGGCATTGGGAATACCTTTGGAATCGGTAAGGCTCGAATCCGGTGATACGGACTTCGGGGTCGACCTTGGAGCATATTCGAGCCGTCAGACTCTTATGACCGGCCATGCGGTCAAGGAAGCCGCCGAAGACGTCAAACGGCAGGTTCTGGAAGTTCTTTCGAAAGAACTTAACGTGCCGGCTGAAGATATGGACATCGTTAAGGGAAGCATTGCCTTCAAAAAACAAAAACCGGATTTTGGCGGCCTCAGAACGCGCTATATCAAAGAACACCGAGGGTGGATAGACAACCCGAAACAAGACGAAGAACTCTCCTTCAGAGAAGCCTCGCGAATCGCCTTTCTTGCAAAGGGCAGCATCGTAGGGACCGGCAAATACAAACCACCTGAACTGGGAGGAAAATTCAAAGGCGCGACCGTGGGCACTTCACCCGCTTACGGATGTTCCGCCCAGGTAGCTGAAGTAAGTGTGGATGAAAAAACCGGAAAGATTACCATAGATAAGATGACGGATGCCCATGACTGCGGCCGGGCGATCAACCGGACATCGGTGGAAGCACAGATGGAGGGGTCAGTTTGTATGGGCGTGGGCGAAGCGCTGTTTGAAGAGGTCAAGTTTGACAATAAGGGCCGAGTCCTCAACGCAGATCTGGCGGAATATAAAATTGTGAGCTCGCTCGATATGCCGCAGGTGCAGGCCCTTATTGTAGAAAGCAATGAGCCCAACGGACCCTTTGGGGCCAAAGAAGTCGGCGAAGGGGCCATCATGCCCACCATCCCCGCCATTTTGAATGCCGTCTATGACGCCATAGGCGTGAGAATCTTCGAGCTTCCGATGACGTCTGAAAGAGTACACAAGGCCATCAAGGAATATAAGAAAAAGAAGCTTGAAGCCTAAGAGGAAGCGAGGAGCGTGAAGCGGGAATAAACAAGGGGGGCCTGTCTGCCCTCTCCCGCGCCCCCTTCGCTGCGGCGGCGATTAAAGAATAAAACAAAAGACAAAGACTTGGACAGGGTTAATAGGATTAGTAAGGGTTTTCACGCGACGCCAAGAAAAGAAAAGTGTTAGAATAAAGATAATAACCCAGGACAAAGAAGGCATAGCAGTTTAAAAGCTGAGGTTTCTTCTTTATCTCTAATCCTGTTAATCCTGTCTTATGTCTTTTCTTCGCGTCTTCGCGTGAAAAACGAGAAGGACCCCTGTGTTCGAGGAGCATAAGTGGCTGAAATAAAGATCATTGCAAACGGCCTTGAGCTTGCTGTTCCTCACGGAACAACGTTGAGCAAGCTCCTTGACATGATGGAGGAGCCCGTCCGGCCCGACATAATGGTCGAAGTCAACCGGAAGTTCATCCACCTGAAGCAATATAGCACCACTACAGTCAACGAAGGCGACAATGTGGAGGTAATTGCCCTGGATATAGGGGGGTAGGGGCGCAAGGCAAAAGCAAAAAGTAAAAAGTGCCACGCGCTGCACGTGGTCAAGTCACGTTCCCGGCGTTATGGAGCAACTTTTCGGGACAGTCTCATTTCATTCCTAATTCGTAATTCTTGAGCCTCTTGTAAAAATAAGACCAATTTGCGTTCAAGTCAGATCCTCCGGGAGGGCATAAAGCCCTCTCCTACGAAGCGCAACGCGCCAACGACGTAGGGGCGGGGTTGATCCCCGCCCAATCTTGAACGCAACTTGGTATAAGACCGTCACCCCGGCGAAGGCCCATAGCCGTCAACTTAAGGGGAATCGACGAGTTGAGCATTGCAATGCCCCAACGGGGCAAGATAAATTAGCCCAGGGTCAGTCCCGCGCCTCGCGGGTACGCCACCCTGGGTTGGATGGCCCCAAACAGAACATACCCTGCAAGGGTTACATAACCCTTATTTAACCCCTTCAGGGTAATCGAACTATTTTTGCGTTCGGTTTCCCGGGGTGGCGTCCCGCGCGGCGCGAGACTGACCCCGGGCTAACCTATCAAGCCCTTTCAGGGCGAGAGACATCGAACTGGATCGAAGGACCGAGCAACAAGCCGGTTAAGTTGGCGGCTATGGGCGAAGGCCGGGGTCCAGAAACGCTTGAAGAACCTGGATTCCGGCCTCAAGATCGACCGTGGCCCCCCGCAGGAGCCATTGGGTTGCGGCCGGATTGTCAATCGCCGGAATGACGATGAAGGAGTTTTGCAAGAGCCTCTCCTAATTGCTTTTTTCGTTGTATTTCTCAATTTTGACCGCGCAGGCCTTATATTCCGCCGTGCAGGTCACCGGATCGAACACCGGGTTGGTCAGCCAATTGGCGCAAGTCTCGCGAAAATGAAAAGCCATCCAAACCATTCCCGGCGGCACTTCGTGGGTAATCCGGGCCTTGACGACCACCTCGCCCCGGCGCGATTTCAGCCGGATCTTCTCTGCGTGTTCGATCCCCATGCGGCGGGCGTCTTCGATCGAGATATCGGCCGTCTCTTCCCCGAGAAGCTCGTTCAGTCCCTCACAGCGGCCGGTCTGAGTCCTGGTATGATAGTGGTATAGCCGCCGGCCGGTACTGAGCACTAACGGATATTCCTCGTCGGCCACTTCGGCGGGCGGCGTCCAGTCAACCGCCATGAATCGGCCCCGGCCGCAGGTGAACTCCCCGTTCTGATGCAAAAAGCAGGTCCCTGGGTGTTGCTCATCGGTGCACGGCCACTGAAGCCCATTATTTTCAAGCCGCTCATATTTGATGCCGGACAGACTCGGGGCCAGGACGGATACCTCATTGTCCCAGATTTCCTGCGCGCTGTCGGATTGCCAATCGTGCCCCATACGTTTTGCGATTTGCTTGAATATCCACCAGTTGGGCTTCGCCAATCCGGGCGGAGGGCAGGCGGTCCGGACCCGGCTGACCCTGCGTTCACTGTTGGTAAAGGTGCCTTCGTTTTCACTCCACGCTGCCGCCGGGAAAACGACATGGGCAAACCGTGTGGTCTCTGTCGGAAAAATATCCTGGCACACGAGGAACTCCGCAGAGGACAGCTCGTGTTCGACCTTCCTGATATCCGGTTCGCTGTTGGCGAGGTTCTCACCAAAAATATAGAAGGCCCTGATTTTCTTGCTGACAAGCCCTTCCATCATCTGAGGCATCATCAACCCTACATTTCCGGATAGTCCGGTAACGCCCCAGGCCTTTTCAAATTTCTCGCGCGCGGCCGGCAGGGTCACACTCGGATATCCTGGAAATACATTGGGCAGCGCTCCCATGTCGCATGCGCCCTGCACATTGTTTTGTCCCCGCAGGGGATTCACGCCCCCGCATTCCATTCCCATGTTTCCGAGCAGCATCTGCAGGTTGGCGGTAGACAGAACATTGTTCCTTCCGCAGGTATGCTCGGTTATCCCCAGAGTATAGCAGAGCATCGCCGGTTTTACCGATGCAAGAAGCCGTGCGGCTTCCCGGATCTTATCCGCACTGATCCCGCATATATCGGATGCATACTCCGGCGTGTAGCCCATGACCTTTTCTTTTATCGCATCAAATCCGGTGGTGCATGATTCCACAAACCGCTTGTCATAAAGGTCTTCGGTGATCAGCACATTCATGATGGCGTTCAGCAGGGCGATATCGCTTCCGACCTTCAATGGCAGGTGCATGGTTGCAAAATCGCAGAGCTTATGGTTGCGCGGATCGAAAACGATCAGTTTCGCTCCGTTTTGAACCGCGTTTTTGAGAAACGTCGATGCCACGGGATGGGCTTCCGTCATGTTGGACCCGATCACCAGAAACATCTTCGCTTTGTCAAATTCTGAAAAAGAATTCGTCATAGCCCCGGAACCGAATGAGGCCGCCAGTCCGGCGACCGTAGGGGCGTGTCAGGTACGCGCGCAGTTATCCACATTGTTGGTCCCGATAACCGCGCGAAGCAGCTTCTGCATCTGGTAGGAATCTTCATTGATGCTGCGCGAAGAGCTTACGCCGGCAATGGCATCCGGACCGCTCTCCGATATAATCTGCTTGAACCGGTTGGCCACCAGGTCCAGGGCTTCGTCCCAGGATGCTTCCCTGAACCCTCCGTTCTCCCTGATCAGCGGGGTTTTCAGCCGCTCTTCCGAATGGATGAAATCAAATCCGTATCTTCCCTTGACACATAACCGGCCCTTGTTGGGTTCGCCATCTTCGACACCGGAAGCCCTGAGGATCCTGCCGTCTTTGACGTGCAGCCAAAGCTGACATCCGACGCCGCAGTACGGACAAGTGGTTCTAACCTTTTTGACTTCCCATGGGCGCCATCGGATTTTAGACTTTTTTTCAAGCAGCGCACCCACTGGACATACCTGTATGCACTCGCCGCATGAAACGCACTTGTCACTGTCATATGAAATCAGCTTCCCATCCGGCCCTTCCGTGACATTAAGGGCGCCGTGCGCCTGTAATTCGTTGCAGGCGGTTACGCAGCGCAGGCACAAGATGCATCGCTCGGGCCATGATTTTAAAAAGGTGGTGCTATAAGCCGAAGTGAATTTCGACGTTGGCGGTTGCATTTCAACATTTGTTATGCCATGTTCATAAACCAGGTCCTGGAGCTGGCATTCGCCCGCTTTGTCACAGATCGGGCAGTCCAGCGGGTGATTGACCAGCAGTGCCTTCAATGAATCCTGCCGAATACTGAGAAGACGATCCGACTTTGTGATAACAGACATTGCTTCCGCTACAGGGGTCGAACACGATGAAACGGGCTTTGGATTCTCATCGATTTCAACAACACAAATCCCGCAGGAACCCAATGGTTTCATTCTTTCATGAAAACAGAGGGTGGGAATTCTTATTCCAGCGCTTTTGGCCGCATGGAGGATCGTGCTGTCCTTGCGCGCGAAAACCTCCCTGCCGTCGATAGTTAATTTCACCATGCTCATTTCCTGTATCTCCCGGATCATTAAAGACTTTTCGTTATGCCAAGCGTGACATAACGCAACCTAGACGACCGCCTCCCTTTTGTCAACCAAATTGAGTCCGCTGCCCGGCATTACCCAGACACAGAGGGCGCATAGGAAAGCTTTGACGCTAACCCACTTTTGCTTTTCTCTGCGCTTGGGGTGAACGGGTTCGATCCATTTTGGGACTTGCGGCATCGGGTACGAAAGTTTATAAACTCTCGACCAGTTGTTAATATTGAGGCCGGCAGTTGATCAAGAAATGGCATGGAGCGGTAGATGACCTTTAACCCTTTGAAGTTGCTGATAGTTATTGCTATAGTCATTCTTCCCTTTATTCCGACGTACTGGGCTATAATGGATTTGCCCAAACGGCGTTTTTCCAGCACAAAGTCCAAGTTTATCTGGTTTGCGGTAGTTTCGACGCTTCCATGTCTTGGCGCGACGCTTTACTTTCTGCTGGCCCGCCGAAAAACTCAGCCGATTTAATCGAATCAGGAAAGGAAACGAGAGCCGATGCTCGATTTTGTTCGAAAATATTCCAAGTCCTGGGGAATAAAAATTCTCCTCTGGCTGGTCATTATAGTCTTCGTCGGTTGGGGCGGGTACATCTACCAGACCCGTCATGAATTCGACGTCGCCCGCGTGGGAGACCACTATATAACCACCACCGAGTTCAGCACGCGTTTGGAAAATCTGCAGCAGGCAGTCAGCAAACAGTTTGGCGGAACAATCCCCGAAGAGCTCAAGGGCTCTTTACACCTCAAAGAGCGGGCGCTTCAATCGCTGATCGATAACTATCTGGTTGTGCGGGGCGCAGAGGACCTTGGTCTTACCGCCACGACCGGCGAGGTGAGGCGCAGGATTCTCGAGATGCCGGTCTTTCAGATCGACGGCAAGTTCGACAACGCGCGCTACGAGGGCATTTTGCGGCAGAATCGAATGACGCCCGATATGTATGAAAAAGAGTTGTACGATGAAATCACAACCCGGAAAGTTCAGGCATTCATAACCGGCCGCGCAATTGTCACCGAAGATGAAATCCTGGCCGAGCATCATTTGAACCGCGATCAGATCAAGGTCTCATATGTCGTCTTCGACCCGGATTCATTCGAAGATAAAGTGCCCGTAGATGAGCAGGCTCTCAGGACTTTTTACCAGAACAACCAGAATCGGTACATGGAACCGGAACAGCGTGACATTGCCTACGTGCTTCTGGGCAGGGAAGACCTGGAGAAGGAGATTCATCCCGGCGAGGATGAAATGAAGAGCTACTACGATGACAATATAGCCCGCTTTACTCATGAAAAACAGGTGCGGGCCCGGCATATCCTGCTGCGGATAAAGCCCGATGCGACTGATGCAGAAGTCGAAAAGGTCCGGGTACAGGCTCAAAAAATCCTTGATGAGGCCAAAAAAAGCAAAGATTTTGCCGAACTGGCCAGGAAGTATTCCCAGGACGAAACTACCGCAAAGAAGGGCGGAGATCTTGGTTTTTTTGATTCCAAGAAGATGGACCCGGCCTTTTCGAAGGCTGCTTTTGACCTTAAACCGGGGGAGATAAGCGGTCTGGTGCGAACGCCGTATGGGTTCCATATAATCAAATCGGAGGAGGTAACCGAGGCGAAGACCGTCCCCTTCGAAGAGGTAAAAGGTGAAATCGAAAAGGACCTCAAGTCGCAGGGCGCCCAGGATCTGGCCTTTAAACAGGCGCAAAATCTTCGTGACCTGGCCAACGCCAGAAAGGATATAGCGAAGGCAGCCGCTGAAATGAAAATGACTGTCCTGGGTCCAGTCCGGATAACGATGTCGGAAGATCAGCCAGGCTCCACTCCTTTTCCTGCTCCGATCAGGGAAAAGCTTTTCCAACTCGGCGAAGGAGATATAAGCGACATGCTGGAGCTTCCAAAAGGTTTTGCGGTCGCTCAGGTGAAAGCGATAAAAAGGCCTCAGCCAATCCCTTTTGAAAACGTGAAGGACAAAGTCACCAATGGTTTTCGTGCCGAGCAGGCAAAGGGTCTCGCTCAAAAACAGGCCTTGGAAATCCTGGCCCAGGCCAAAGAGAAAAAAAGCCTCGCCGAGGTCGCCAAAGCTCGGAATATCAATCTGAGACAGAGCGAGTTCTTTTCGAGGCAGGACCCGGACAAGGATTTGAAGCTGCTTCGCGGCCCAAGTCTAAACAGCGTCTTTAGCCTGAACGGTTCCAACCCTTTTCCGGAAACGCCGATAGAGCTTGGAAAAAGGTATATTGTCTGCCAGTTCCAGGGGATAAACCCGGCCGGTGAGCCTTCTTCGGAAGAAAGGGCCGAAATCTCCGGCAAGATACTTCGCCAGAAAGAGGAAGAACTCTGGAAAGCGTGGCTGGCCGAAGTGCGTAAAACTACCAAGATAGAACAGTTACAGGAAATTTAGTCTGTAAAATTGACGATGGAATAAATTTATGCTAACAAATGGACGTAAGTTTAATAATGAGCTTACGTTCATGAGCCCGTCACTGATTTTTCTAACCTGCCCATAGTGTCTTCAGGCCGAGACCGAACCCGGGGGCCGATGATGCGAAAAGTTTTGATCATGGGGGGAAGTCCTTCATTCCAGGGAAGGCTCACCTATTTTTTCAATGACCGGTACGAGGTCATGACTGCCGGCTCCGGGCAGGAGGGGATGACTATGCTCCGGGCCTGCAAACCTCCTATGGTTTTACTGGACGCCCACCTGCCCGATATTACGGGGATTGAGATACTCAAACTCATTTTGAAAGAATTGCCCCAATCCAAGACTATCCTTTTTTCCACCCACCAGGACATGAATACCACTATCCAGGCCATAAAGTTGGGGGCCTATGATTATGTGCTGGAAGATACCGATTTGGAAGAGTTGGACCGCAAAATCCAAAAGGCCATCCGGGTACAGAAGTTAAATGAAAAAATCCCTCCTCTGACCAAACCCGAGTCTTTTTCCTCATCGGGTTACACCTTGATCGGCCAGAGCAGGGCCATGCGGGATATTTACAAATTTATCGGACTGATCTCCAATACCACCGCTTCGGTGGGCATCCGGGGAGAGACTGGAACGGGCAAGAAACAGTTGGCCCATGTGATCCATGAAAACAGTCCCCACAACGACGGCCCCCTTGTCACCGTGGATTGCACCACCATTGTCGAGACCCTCTCGGAGAGCACCCTTTACGGGCACGAGAAAGGCTCTTTCACTGGGGCGACGGAAAGTCAGCGCGGGTTGTTCGAAGTGGCTGCGGGAGGAACCATCTTCCTCGACGAGATAGCAGACCTTCCCCTTTCCATGCAGGGCAAACTCCTGCGGTTTCTGCAGGACAAAGAATATCACCGTATCGGAGGGACTTCTCAGAAAAAATCCAACGCTCGAATTGTCGTCGCCACCAACCGGGACCTCTACCAGGCCGTTGCTCAGGGTAAATTCCGAAAAGACCTCTATTACAGGCTAAAAGTTCTGACCGTTTATATCCCTCCACTGAGGGAGCGCCGCGAAGATATCCCTTTATTGATCCAGCACTTTCTGTACAAAATCAATCTCGATCATCAGACCAGGGTCTTAAAGATAGAGGATCGGGCGATTCAACTGCTGGTCGAATATGATTGGCCGGGAAATGTGCGGGAGTTGGAAAATCTTCTGACTCTGGCCTGTGTGCTGGGTAAAGAAGAGGTCATTTTGGAGGAAACGGTCAAAGAAATACTCGGTCACAGTCAACGCCTTCCCCCGGACCACCAGATTGTTTCCTCTCTTGTCGAAGCTGAAGCGGAGATCATACGAAGAGCTTTAGAGAAAGCTAAGGGGAACCTTACCCAGGCTGCCAAACTGCTGAAAATTTCCCGGCCTACCCTGAGAACCAAAATTGAGAAGTACAAACTTGCTATATAGCCAAAACCGGTAAACATCTTTCCGCCTGGAAAGAAATTTTCCAGGCAATCACCGTGCGAACCTCCTCTTGTCCCGAGTAACATACTGAATTCACGCTCTTTTCGTCATAGCAGCTTTTGGCATTGAACTTGCTCTAGGCTAAATGTAACTAATTGAATCTTATGACGACTGCTCCCATTCGGCCACTGATTTTGAGAATTTCCTAACCACTGGCCACTGACGACTGAACACTGATCTATAAGGAGACCCGATGCGTCTTACCGATAAAGTGGCATTAGTGACTGGTGCTGCCAAGGGTTTGGGCAGGGCCTTTTGCCTGGGGTTGGCCCGGGAAGGCGCCAGGGTTATGGCAGTGACCCGCAGGGACATGGATAACCTGGAACAAACGGTCAAGATGATCCGGTCCCTTGGCGGAGAAGCCGAGATGGTTCAAGCCGATGTTGCCTCGGAAGACGATGCCCGGACAATGGCCCGGGAAACCGTTGACAAATTCGGCCGCATCGACATCCTTATCAACAACGCCGCAATTTACGACGGGATAAAGAGAAAACCTTTCTTTGAGATTGATCTCAAAGAGTGGGACCTGGTGATGAACGTCAATGTCAAGGGAGCATTCATATCGGCCCGGGCCGTCTTTCCCTTCATGAAAGAGCAGGGGTACGGGAAAATCATTAATCTGGCTTCCGAGGTCTTTTTTACGGGTTCCACCGGTTTTGCACACTATGTGGCTTCCAAAGGGGGCATTATCGGTCTGACCAGGGCCCTGGCCGTAGAGTTGGGACCCTATCAAGTCTGCATCAATTGCATTGCTCCCGGCTTCACCGATACGGAAGCCAGCAGAGGTCTGGCTGATGTGTCCAAATACGATGTGTCCAAAACCCCACTGAGAAGATTAGAAAGGCCCGAGGACTTGGTCGGGGCAGCCCTATTCCTGGCCTCTTCCGAGAGCGATTTTATGACCGGACAAACACTGTTGGTAAATGGAGGTCGAGCTATGCATTAGTCCGGAAATCCTTTATGCCGGGATTGATCTTCCCTCGGTCCTCAACGGGCTTTATCGTGCCTCAGATCAATTGAACCTGCTCTCCTGGCCTCCTCCTCTGGCTACACCGAAGCTGTCGGCATAACCGGGATTGTGAACGGCCCCTGCGGCCCTTACAGTGTGTGCTCCGCCAAGTTATTCGGGCAAGGTCCGGGTCTCGAAGTGAGACTATTCACTAACAACCAAGAGGAGGCACCATGAAAGTTTATGACGTTGTCCCCGGTTTAGAATTCGACCCAGAAAGAGATTTTGCCCAATCGCCTGCGTGGTTTCTCGACGGTACCCATTCCGTCCCGCCCTGGACGCCCATGTTTGGGTGGTTTTGGATCAACTTCTGCCGCCACGGGATGCAATACGGGGCGGAAAAATTGAGTCTGCCTACGGTCAAGGGCTGGGATTGGCGATTCCACAGGGGGGGTGGTTACCTGACCTTGCTGCTGGTTCAAAACGAAGAGGAAAAACAAAGAAGAGAAGTTGAATTTCGCAAGGCTATCCTCCCTTTTATTGAAGATTATGACGGTTTGTGGGGGGGATACGTAAAGGAGATCCTGGCGCGTTATGAAACATTAAAGGCCCTGGACCTGGACAAGGCATCCAATATCGAGCTGCTGGACAACTTCGAACAGACCATCAATACGTGCAGGCGCATGTGGGAAATCCATATGCACATGATGTACGGCACCTATACAGCGTATATCCTCTTTGAAAACATGTGCCGGTCAATGGCCGGAATCGATGATACCTCACCCATGTTTCATGCTCTGATTACCGGTTTTGACAACAAGGTCTTCCAGGTGGACCGCGAGCTCTGGGAGTTTTCCAAACGGGTCCGCAAGGATGGACTGGCCGATGTCTTCCTGGAAAGCAAACCAATTGAAATCAAAATCAGGCTTGAAGAATCATCCAAGGGCAGAGAATTCATGAAGGACTTCATGGTCTTGATGAATGCGGACGGCTGGCGCATGCAGCGCATGTCCGAGATGAATATGCCCACCTGGGTGGAAGATCCGACCCCGGCGTTGGTCAATGTTAAACAGTTTCTCCAAAAAGGGGGAAACTTCAACCTCGACGAAGACAGGGCAAAAGTGACCCGGCTGCGCGAAGAGGCGGAAAAGGAAGTGTTGGCCAAGGTGCCTCAGGAACAGCGGAGCTGGTTTGGGCGCTTGATGGTCCTGGCCCAGAAAAGCGGGGTCTTCAGCGAAGAGCACGATCATTATCTCGATCTCTATACTCATGCCATGATGCGGCGCAGTGCCTTGGGGCTCGGCCGGCGTTTTGCCCAAAAAGGGGCGCTGGATCAGCCCGATGATATATTTTTCCTTATTCCCGATGAAGTCCGCAGGGCCGGTATCAATCCCGATATGTTCAATCTCCGCTACATCGTCGACCGCAGGAAAGCCGAATGGCAGGAATGGCAAAAAAACCCCAATCCTCCGGCCTTTCTGGCAGAAGG
>OMOE01000080.1 GCA_900290365.1 Syntrophobacter sp. SbD1
AGCGAGTAGGAATATCCGTAATGGATCGGGGCGCCCAGTTCGGCGCTGCCGGCGTAGTATCCGCTCTTCGTGGCCGGATCGCTCCAGGTGCCGTTCTCGTTCCAGTGCCATGCCGACAGGCGCAGCTCACTGTTGTTGCGCATGGTGATCGATCCCCAACCCAGGTTCTTGATCCCTTGAATCGTCTCAGNNTTATCCACCTGCGTCTTCGACAAGTCGTCCATCCACGCCCCGGTGGCCGTGTCGGGATAGATCGTATTCAGGATGTGCCCCGGCGTTACGTCCACATGCACCGTGGCCGCCTGCGCAGCCGTCTGCGCCTGAACCTGAAAATGAGTGCCGATGCATACCGGCACGAAACCCAACCCGGCCGCAACAGCCATCCACAGAATTCGGCGAGGCGATATTCGTTTGAAGGAATCAAGAATCATGAAGAGCGCTCCTTAGTGAACGCGCATGTGTGGTTAAATTCTTCAGCACAAGGTATGAGAGTCTAGGCCATTCCTGCGATTCCGGTCAATGCGCACTTTGCGTGCTGCGGCTTAAGCCGGCATGTCCGCCAGGGTCTAATTAGAAGCAAATTTGCCCGATGCCATTTCAAGCCGCAAAGGTCTATACTCTCCGTAACCGAAGGGAGACCTTCGACTGGATCGACGAACTGACCAAGTTGCTTCAAATTAAAGGAGGTAGTCATTATGCATCGCTGGCTGACGGTTCTGCTTGCATTCACTATGCTTGTTTTAGGTGCTTCGATGGTTTTTTCTCAAACCAAGCCGGCCTCGGGAGCCCAGTATCTGACGGTCCAGGACGTCGAGAAGATCACTGGACTTCAGGGAGTTAAACTCGTCCCCGCAAACCCATCGAAAGGGGCAGGGGGCGATCTGAATTTTGCCAACAAGGATGGGGAGCTGATCCTGATGGTTCAAAGGATGCTCAATTCCGATATGCTTTATTCACAAACCAAAAAGATGAAAGATGCAGTGAAGGCAGACATCGAAGGGGTGGGAGATGCCGCGTTTACCGGACCGGCGGGCAATCTCCAGTACTTTGTCACCTTTAAGAAAGGGAAAGGCTCCGGTTCGGCGGCCACTTTTTTGACTTTCACAGGGACCCGGCTTCCCCTCGATCAGGTCAAGAAAGTGGCTCAGCAGATTGCCTCTGGGATGTAGTCACCCATTTGGGGGACTCATTCAAAACGTCAAAATCATCTCGATCGACATAGGTAGGCGTTCGCCAGTTCCAGTTCAATCACTCATTCTAGGAGGAGCCCATGACAACTTTCATTCGCACAGTATTTGTAGCCTGTTTATTGCTAGGCCTATCCTCATCGTTCGCGGCAGGACAAGACCAAGACGCGGAGGGAAGCAAGGACCATCCCTTGATTTCGCGATATCCCGGCTCGTTTATCACGCGCTATCTCGCCAAAGAGTTCGATGAGTTCACCCTTCCGCTGGGCCCGGTCGTTGACCAGGGGAAATTTAGCAAGAGCCAGCCTCTGGAAGGGAAGATCACCCGCATCGTTTACGTGGCGCCCCAGGGACGCACGGTGCTGGAGGTCTTTCGCAACTATCAAGGCGCGCTCA
>OMOE01000052.1 GCA_900290365.1 Syntrophobacter sp. SbD1
CTGTCTTCGACGGCGGCAGGCTCCAAAGTTGAACCGGCGGCCCCTGTGGCTTGAAACTGGACATATCAGGTATGAATGAATTTATCTTCAACTCACAAAGCGAACAATGTTCTTTGCTTCTTGGACACGCAATAGGTGAACTCATTGAAGCCGGTGATATCCTGGCGCTATGGGGAGAACTCGGGTCGGGCAAAACGCTTCTGACCCAGGGAATTGCCCGGGGGCTTGGAGTTGGTCCCGAAGTAAGGGTTACCAGCCCGACCTTTACCATCATAAATGAGTACTCCGGGCGGCTTCACCTCTTTCACCTGGACCTCTACAGAATATCAGGCCCCGATGAACTCGAAACGCTTCCCTGGCAGGAATCCCTGTTTGGAAACGGCGTGGCCGTAATCGAATGGCCCGAGCGGCTGGGACGGCTTCTGCCCGCCGACAGGTGGGACATAAAGCTATCGATATGCGGCGAAGAAAACCGGGAAATGCTTATCTGCGCACACGGGAGAAAAACCCGGGCACGAATGGCAAAATGGGTGGAAATGCTTAAGGCCGTGCAACTGGAGACGCAGTGTTGGCAATGACGGAGCGGGGAGCGGGAAGTGGGAAGCGGGAAGCGGGGAATCAAGATTCCCGAAGCCGGCGGATGTAGGCTGCCAATTGCCCTGCGATGGCTTCCAACGCCTCTTGAAGATTGATTGTATTGCCGTATCCGAGATCCTGGGCCAGGATGCAATAATAGCGGCATTCCTCAAGCGATCCCTCTGACATATTGAGAAATCGCGCTTTGTCGGCAGTTGTGTATTTTCGAAACCCCTCGGCAATATTTGCCGGAATGGACACGGCTGCACGCCGGAACTGGCTGCTCAAGCCAAAGCGTTCATCAACCGGGAATGCCGAGGTTAGACGGTAGACCTCCAGCACAAAAGCATGAGCATTCTTCCAAACATCCAGGTCTTGAAAAGTCCTTGCCGGGTTCTTCATTCCCGCTCCCCGCTTCACGCTTCCTCTCTTTACTCGTAACGCTTCCCGCTCCTTGCTTCGCGCTTCTATTTATTCAAACATGGCCGTTTCTTCCGGGCTTTCCATCTCAGTTGGAAAATCGGTAAACGGAAACGGGCGGACGTTTTCGTTCAGGGTAACATATCTTATCAGCTTGTAGACGTAAGCTGCCGCCTTGTTTGAGAAAGAACGGAGCGGTTCGCTGTAGCCCCTGGTAATCAAAAGTATTATGTACTGAATCAGGGTTATCATTTGGATAAGGGAGTGCATCAAGCTGAGGACTACCAGACAAATAAGGGTGAAGATGAGCCTGATCCCGATCTTTGCGCGAGGAATGCTGCCTTGTGATATTGCGTCCATTTCTCTCCTTCTCAATTTGCAATGCTTTGGCAAACATGACCGGCCGGACAATCCCGGCCACGGTGTATTCGGGCGAGAATCTACTCCCCGGAGGTCCGAATTTCAATATCCTTGCTAATCGCCTAGAAATCTGATCCACGAGAACCTTTTCTTCACGGCGTTAACCAATCTTCGGTCGGCGGTCCATAAATCCGCATTCAGGTCTTGAGCCAGAGCGAGATAGTGTGCGTCGTAAGTGGATTTCAGGCTGCACTTGCGAGCAATCAGAAGTGCGCTTCGATGTAAGAAAGGTTCTGAGATGGTATCAATATTAAGTTCAAGGGCGAGTCCGAGGAACTGTTCCGCCTCCTCAACAGTGATTGCCGAACCGACTGAGAGCCGATGGAGTGCGTTGGTAATCTCAAAGTAAATGAGTCCCGGAGCCATCGCTCCGACCTCGCCATGCCCCCATTGCTCCCAAAGGTTTTCAGCGTTGCCGCTCCCAGGCCCCCCGAGCAGTAGTCGCAGAACGAAACTTGCATCAACGCAAACTATCGATGATCTGGCCATCTCTTTCCTCCCTCGCCTGGTCGATCATCACCTCGATATCCGGAAGTTCCAGTCCCTCTCTCCTCAACCTGCCTTGAAGGATTTTCTTAAGAGCCTGGATTCTGCGAAGTATAAATTCTTGGCCTTCCCATTTGTGCCCCCTTTTCATTCGTTCAAATTCGACAAACGGCACAATGGCGACTCGTGGTATCCCCAACCGCTCCACAATAATCGTATGCCCCTGCTCGGATGCTTCCCTTATCAACGTACCGAGATGAGTTTTGGCTTCCGTGGCGCTGACTTTCTTTTCCATTCCTTCTTCCTCCCGTTTGCCTGGGCCGTACCAAAAATGACTAATTAATCATTTAATTAATCATCTGCGAAAGTCAATAACCAAACAGCAGAAGTTCTCAACGATGTAGGTCGCAGTCTTGCGCACCCGGAAGGCTTATTCTCGACTGGACACATGCCTGAGGGCTACTCCATGATGGAGACCATCTGGGAGCTCGCCGGCTGATACTCAAGGTTCCAGCCAGTTCTCAACGCGCAAATCCTTCACCCTGGAAAAATGGCGAATGTTTCCCGTTACCATAACGCAACCCTGTTGCAGTGCAGTTGATGCAATTAGAATATCTTCCGTCCCGATCATTTGACCAGCCCTTTGAAAGGAGGCGAGAAGGCTTCCAGCGGTAACCGCCTCGCTGGACTCTAACGGTAAAATGGTCAGCTTCGAAAGTATTTCTTCTGTGATCTTATCCCAAAAGACGTCGGCATCAGCGCGTAAAGCAGCGCCGAAACGGAGTTCCATGACGCAAATGCAAGACGTGCATAATGACTCCGGCTGTCTTGATCTCAGCCGATCAACCAGGCGAGGATTCGGTCGTTTCTTCAGCAGTTCGCTCAATATGTTGGTATCCAGAAGATACTTCATTCCGTCACTTGCCCTCCGAGCACTCGAGGAATATGTTTGTCGCGGTGCTCGATGATCTGGTCAATGGTGTTGAAGAAATCATCTTCATTTTCCAGCCACCCTTTTGCGTCCGCGAGATGTTCGGCTTCTGCAGTTGCCGGAACCAGCCTGGCCAATGGTTTCCCTCGCTTGGTGATCACTATCTGCTCTCCTCCATAGGCAACTCGCCCAAGAAGTTCCGATAAATGTTTCTTTGCTTCTGCAATATTTATTGTCTTCCGAATCATTATCACCTCCATAACCGATAGTATCTGGTCATGTTGACCTGTTTGATTGGAAAAGTCAACACTTTTGGACCTTTGACGCATTGCCCTAAGAACTTAAATGTCCAGTAGCATCGAGATGATGTGGGACGCCTCTGGCATGCCTCGCAAGACCAAGCGGGCATCCGCAGTCCTCGCTGGCTCCGTCCCGAAAAGGTAACCTTCCGGTATTCACGATACGGGCAACGGCTCTTTGTTATCCATGCCCGCCAAGCAGGAGGGAATTCATAGTTCTCGAAAGGTTCGGGATTAATCGCTCGCAAGGAATTCCTCAATGGTCAGGTCGATATCCCCTGCGATCCTTCGCAACAATAATGAGGTCGTTCAGGAATGCCAGAAGATTTCTCTTTCCCCGTACCGCTGACTGAACGAAACAGGCTTCACTCCGGTCCATTGCGTAATTGAGGTTTTAATGGCACCACGCTGGCTGAACGGCATCGCTGACAAGCATCTGTTTTGTCTTGCCATCCAGTGAAATTATCCAAATGCATCCCGACCTGCCACATTCTTTTGGCTGAACACCGGAATATGTCCAATATGCAACGAACCGGCCATCCGGAGAAAAGGATGGATCAAGCGCGTAATCTGCCAGCACACGATCTCTCCCGCTTTTCATGTCTCGCAGATGAAGTTTCGCAAAACCACTTCCTTGCAATCTGATGTTGCTATACGCTAGGTATTTCTCGTCTGGTGACCATGAAAAGTGCGTTGCTCCATGATTCTCCCTACTAGCCCTATATGTCGGCTCGTCGTAGGAAGCGGTGGCTGAAATCCGTGTTACATCCCAACCCAGACTTAGGTTCTCTTCTCCTTGCTCAGCCGGTTCTTTTTCCGCTATCCAAATGTCACCGTTGCGGGTAAAGGCCAGTTTTTCTCCTGAACAGGACCAAGCTGGATTAGCATGGTCAGCAAAATTGAAGCTGGTCCCGCCCTCATAAATGTCAAACCTGGATACCGCCTTGGTACTGCTGTTACCATCCACAGTAATATCAAAAATGGAATTTCCACATATCGATTGAGGTAAATTGCTCTTTCGTTCCAGGATGCCATCTGTATCGGAACGATAAACAATGAATTTCTCCGGGTGAGAGAAGGTGATAAATGGTTCTTTGGGGTTCCAAGAGATAGAAGAGGCAAACATCCTGCAGCTATCTTTTTTCCAATGGGATGTGAGAGGACGTTCCTTGCTGCCATCCGAATTGGCGACCCAAAGGTTGCAATCCCTCATGAACGCAATTCGCTTTTTGTTCGGTGACCAGGAAGGGTTATCCGCATTCTTGATAAGGAGCTTTTGGTCAGTACCGTCGCCGTTTGAAACCCAAATGTCCTTGTCGCGGACAAAAGCCAATTTCCAGGTCTTTAAAATATCCATCAACGGCGAAACTGGCGCCTGTGCAAAGGCGAGACTGGCAAAGAAAACGACAAATATCGAAATTCGCCATGATATTTTCATTTCGTAAACTCTCGTTGTATGGCTTCTTTTGCTGGTATCACTGTTCAACCAGTTCCATTTTTCCGCTCGTGGAAATTTCAACGTTGCCGCCGAGACAATTGACCAGGAGATTTCCGTTTTCGAGCAAAACGGAGCTACGAGGAGCACCTGGCAACGCCCTCCATTTGACCACCTGCCATTTTCCGTCAGCCTTTCTAGTGACAGTGTACACAAAACCTCGGTTCGAAACCAAGTGAGCAAGTCCGGCCACCACAGCAATATCGGACCCTGATTTATGGATACCCTTCACGTTCTCCTGAAGAAGGGTTATCTGTTTGCCTTTAGAGTTGATGAAACAAGTTCCCCGCCCCACTCACCTCGACTACTGCCTACAAAGTAGCCATCCTTTGCTCTGCCCCCCGCATCTGGAACCTGTATTTTTGTAAAGTCACCTTTCTTCGGCTCAGGGGCGGCGATAAAAGGGCGCATGTCAACTTTGTAGGCCAGCTTCTTTAATTGAGCATTATCCAAGGAATCTTTTTCGCCTCCAGCAGATTGAACTTTCTTTTCGTATTCGTCTCTGGCGGCTTGGCGATTTTCAGTGATTGCAACCTCCTCATGATCGAAGAACTCAAAGGCGAAGTTGCTTTGGTGATATCGGGAAGGATATTGGTTTCCCTGAGTGATTGCGAGAACCGCCTTCTGCGCTGCCTCTCTTACAGGTAGATACCAATAGCTGGTCGAGATATCAGTTAATGCTGGAACGGCTTCGGCGGCATGTAATCGTCCAAGAGATTGAACTGAAGCGTAAACTAGCCTCCAATCATGGTCCGTACCCAGCAACTTAATCAATTCGGGAATGGCTTCAGTATATCCAATGTAGCCCATAGCCTTTGCCGCCCCAACTCTCACATCCCAATCATCATGCCAAAGGAAACGAACAAGGGATGGTCCCGCACTTTTGCCATTCTCTTTGAGCGCTGCGATATCGCGGATAACGAGAATATCAGGTTCATTATTAAGGCGTTCAATAAGATTTGCAATGTCGCAGGCGCCTCCATCCCCAAAGCAAAGTGTCCCGATAATGAAGAAAGATAATGTGATGAGACCTACAAACGAGCGGCGCACATGCTCCTCCTTTGCTGCATAGGCGAATTAGACTGCTACCCATAGACGACACCGTGGTAATTGTGCCTATATTATGTCACAACAACAACACGTTAGGACATTAAATTGGGAAAAAGATTACATAAAACAGATCTGGCAATCTGGTGGCCACGTCCAATCTCTCTTTTTACCTGAAACCGGCTCCCATGGCTGAGTTAAATCACTAACTGAACTCGCCATTCCTTCTCTTCCTTCCATGCCCGCGAATGTCCTGTTCGACCTGGAAACCTTGAAATAGTAGTTTTGTGACTTATTCCGCGTAATTAAATGTCCAGTAACATTGAGATGTTCTGGGAAGCATCCGAGGACAAAGCTGTTATTAATGAGAAAGTTAACTTCGAAATGGATTCTATATCGCGGCCAGAAAGTCGGCAACGGTCTGAACGATGATAGAATAGGTTGCATCCGGCCGGTTCATAAAAGATCCGAAGTGACGAAGATCTCCGGTGAGGAAATGAGTGGCATGGCAGCTCATAGCCGCCTGGAAGATAATAGCGTCTTTGGCTGGAAGACCATCGGGAAATGGAGCGGAAATGTCCGCCGTGGATAGAGCGATTCGGTCCGTCAGGCCAGCAAGAAGAGGCAGGGAACCGGGATATTTGGTGGTGAGATTACGCTCCGCTTCCCTTAGGGCCGCGTCGCTGGTAAACAGCAAGAAATGCCCCGCAGCGCCGAGTTCGATGACCAGGGCCGCCTTCCCGCGAGGATTGTGGGTGGCGGTGAAAATCACATTGGCGTCGAGGAAGACACGCATCACTGCCGTGCCGCAAGATGTCGCAGCACGGTTTGCCGTTCGACGTCATCAAGGCGGTCAGCTTCATCCCACGCCTGCACCTGCTCGTCTGTATACATCTCGACCTCAAGCACCATGGCGGGCTTTATAACCAGCTCGTTGTCCCGCTCTTCAAGGATGATTGCGCCGCCGTTCTTGATACCGAGCCGCTTGCGCAAGTTGGCCGGCAGGGTCAACTGCCCTCGAGCGGATACAATAAGTGTTTGTCTCATTGTTATTATCTCCTGTTTCTGATGCCTAACTGTAGTGGAAATTCAGAAATTCGTCAATATTGCATTGCTGAATAACGGTAGATGCCTCTTCGGCGTCAAGGTTTTACCCAGCCAATGCCGTGGTGGAGTAGTTTGAACCTCTATGGCGTCTTGGATTGAGCGCACTGCGGAAAATTAGTGGGCTGAGGAACAGTGAGCGTTCACCTTGTTTTCCTGCCCATGCCAAACCCTGGAATTGAGGTGAAAGCCCGAGAGAGAATACATTCTCGCCGGGTTCGTTTTGGTGTTTGGCGGCTTTCGCGGAAAATCCGGGCTGACCAGGACGGTTGAATGTAGATAAACGTCTCCCATGCCGCTCATAACCATCTTATGCGAATTGTTGTACGATTTCGGTATCTCGAACACTAAAAAGTCTTGCAAGTTCTTTTCCAAATCCCCGCACGCCTTCTATGGTCATGTGTTCTATAGCGTCTCCTCAGCGTCAACCCCCTTGACGAAATCGGATTCTCTTTGCGCCGTTCAGGTACACGCTCAACATTGAATTGGAGTTGCCGTTCCCTCTCTTCCCTCCAAGCTCGCTGAAGGTCCTAATCGACCTGTAAGGCGAAAATTAGACGTTTTGGGTGGGTTTTATTCCGGATAATTAAATGTCCAGTAACATCGAGACCATTGGGGATGCCTCGTAAGGCGAGGCGAGCAGACGGGCGATACGCTAGATTCACCCCATGTTCTAGGAGACTGTCTCCCGATAATGTCCCAGGTTGCAAAAGAGCTGAGTCTTGGTTACAGTGGAAAGAGGACAGAGGAAAACGATTGCGTTGGACTCTGTTTTTATTGAAGATGCGCTGTGGTCTTGCCGAGGATTTGCTTGGATTCGGCGATCCGGCAACAAGTTGTCAAAGGAGGGCCCCCATGGTTGCGGAAGTCCAAAAGATTGTGGAACAGGCGCTGAAGATGCCAGCGAGAGAACGGGCGGAAATAGCGCAACGGCTTTTGGAGAGTTTGGACCAGCAGATGGATATCGATGTAGAATCTGCATGGCAGTCCGAAGTCGATAGACGTATTTCGGAACTCGACAGTGGTCGGGTATCGTGCATACCTTGGGAGGAAGTGCGAGAGCGACTCATGAGGAACTCGCGTGAGGCGGGTTGAATTCCATCCGGAAGCGTACATGGAGGCTGAGGACGCTCGCTCTTGGTATGAGACCAAATCGCCGGGATTGGGAATGACTTTCATTGGAGCAGTTCAGATGGCTGTCGATGCCGTACGGGATTCGCCGGAAATGTGGTCACCGTACAAATACGGTTCTCGGCGTTTTTTCCTGAGACGTTTCCCCTTTTCACTTATCTACCGACACGACACGGCGAAGATTCAAATCATTGCCGTCGCCCACCTTCATAGAAAACCAGGCTACTGGAAGAATAGAAGATTCCAATCATCCATTTCTCCAGAGTGACTTACCTTGGTATGAAATCAGAACCTCGGCGGGCGGCTAGGATACTCGAACAGGGTTCGAACCACGCTATTCCAAGCTTCTTGAAGGTCATGCTCGACCTTGAGGGCGAAAAGAGACATTTTGTGATTTTTTCCGAGTAATTAAATGTCCAGTAACATCGAGACCATCGGGGAGGGGTCAGGGGGTACATCCACACTGGACAATCGGAGTTCTTTTGCAACTTGGAACTGCCAATTAAAGGGATAAGACCTGCTGAAGTGCTTTGCCGATGGAATCCAGAGACTCTTGGTCCATCACTTCAACCCAGTCGGTGAGACGGGCCTTGTCCACTGCTCGCAATTGGTCACAAACAGCAAGGGCATTCTTCCCCATGCAGGTAACCTTCACGGTGATCGGCGGGTGCGGCGGGTTGCCGGAAGAAGACAACGGGACAACCAGAACAGTTCTTCGAGCTTGATTGATAGGGGTGGCCGCCACTAACACACAGGGCCGTATCTTCTTGATTTCAGAACCTTGCGTTGGATCCAGATTGATCCACCAGACGCTGCCCCTTTGAAGCTTGTCAGGTTCCATTATCCAATTCCATCACCCAATGTCACATCCCAATCCTTCATCTCAGCACTGAGTTCTTCATCCTGCTCAACTGCCAGAGCCGCCTGGTAAAGCTCCTGCTCTCTTTTCTCGACTTCACCTTCCAAAAGCCGGGCAATCAACTTGCTCCGCTGCTTTGACGGAATTGTGGCCATCATTCGAGAATACAGGGAATCGGGGATTGAAACCAGTACCTTCATCGAAATGCCTCCAAATCTGACTTGGATATAATATATCTAATATCCGGGTTGGATGCAAGACGGCGCACGCAGTGATCACCAAGAAGGTATCCCCGGCGTCCTATCCCGGTGAAGAGATCCTTTCGAAACTTCGGCAATGCCTAAGGGATACTCTATGGTTGAAACCACGTGGGAGGGGTCAGGCATGAAATCCACACCGGAAACTTGGATGATTGCACCGGAAGAAAGTCTTGTACAGGAAAGCACTCAGGTAACAAGTACGACGGCTTTGCGACCAGTGTGAACCGCGAGGCACTGATACAGACTGTGCGGTCTCGGGGTTTACAGGTTATTGAAAAATCGAGTGCTGGACTAATCGTTCGTCCGCCCTACCGGATTCTTCGTAAGAATTTTCAACTTTCAAGCGGTTGAATCCGTCTTGATCGGTGTAATTGAAATGCTTGAGGTGCTGCAATGTCTAGCACGGTGCTGAAAAAGGGTTCTCCGGTGGGAAAAGAACTTTAAAGAGGGGGGTGATTTCGTCATTTCGGCGGTTGACAACCCGGCCGCAACCCGACGGCTCCTGCGCAGGGCGAGCCCTCACTCTGTTCGGGTTCCGCGTTAAACGTTCGAACCCACGTTAGAAGCTTATAGTTCGGCGTCCGATCTTTTGTGAGGACGAACCCTCACTTCGTTCGGACTTCGCGTTAGCCATTGCTGAGCGCGTTTAAATGCTTCAAGCTTGGCGTCCGATCTTCTGTGAGGACGCGTGAGGACGCACGATCGATCTTCAGGCCGGAATCCAGAGCTTTTTTGAACTATTTGATGTTTAAAGCAAAACACTGGACCCCGACGTTCCAGACTGTGTCGTAATTGCGAGATGTTGCAAATTTCCCCCCTTTCCTAAAGGGGGGCAGGGGGGATTTTGATTCTCTTATACTGCATAAGCCATTAAAATCCCCCTCGATCCCCCTTTGTAAAAGGGGGAAGCAAGACTTGGCTCCACCGCGTTTTCCCGAGCATTTCTGAATTACGACACAGCCTCGTTCGTCGGGGTGACTGCCCCACGGGATTTTTACTGCAAAGTGGGAATTTCAATCCTTTTTCAGCACCCTGCCAGGAACCCTGTGTTTGCCGATTATTACCGGCTCAAACAGTTATGGATTGACGACAAATCCCTCTTTGGTTGCTGCGGACTTCAAGCGGCTGTCAAAGCAGAGGATTGTCAATCTTTCGGGATCTTCCCAGGAACCCACCAAGGCAGCCCCCAATTGACACGCGTAAGCAGCCCGCAAAGGATGAACCCCCAGAAGCCTTAAGGCCCTCGCACGCACTCTATCAACCGCGGTAACCTCGTCGGCCCTGCTCACAATGCTTGCAAGACGTTCCTTGGCTTTCTTGAATTCCTCGGCGCCGATAAGCCCATCCCTTACTCTCCGGCACAATGCACTGACCACCTCAACGCGACTCAAGCACCAGATCAGCATTCTCGGGTCATCGGCTACCACTTTGAAGCAATATTCCGTGTTTTCTTCATCGATGAGCAGGGGAACAATTGCCGAAGAATCCCAGAACTTCATCTCCCACCTTCTCTTTCTTCGAGAAGGGCTCGCAAGACTCCCTTGCCGGCAGGCATCTTATCTTTATCAAAGAAATCAGGTGGAAAAGCCTCCCTATCCTTCGCCCTGGTGATCAAGCCAAGGCGTTCGGCCTCTTCTACCCATGCCGCTTCTTTCTCGGCTCCGGCCGATTTGGAGACGTGAACTATTCTGGCAACAGGAGTTCCTCGGTCCATTATTTCCACGTCTTCTCCTCCACGCACCAACCTGATAAAGTGGCTCAAGCGGTTCTTGGCCTCGGATATACTGTCACGAATCACAGGAGCACCTCCTTATTTTATGGCCTTAAGCTCTCTTTTAATATAGCTACAATAGCTATTATTGTTCAGTTATTCTTCTCTTGCACGGATGGTTTGAGGGAGTTATGGCTGACACCAGAAACGCCGCCGTGGAAAGTGGCGTCACAATGCTTTGTTTTTGGGCCTCCGCCAAGACAGATTCACGGCAAAGCATCAAAAGCCACAATTGACAGTTCTGGCTCAACATGGCTGCAAAGTTTTGCCTTTTCTTCCTCCGTCTTTACGAATACGAATCCATCGCCAGGTTTTAATCTGCTTAAGACCAGGTCCCCAGGCAGACGCCACTCGCGCTCGTGTCTCCATGACGAGGATGGCGTGGAGCGGCTCAACTGAAAACGATATTTCTCGGCTTCGGAGATCCGGCCATAGGTTTGCTCACCACCATATATGGCGGGCTTTGCCCCCAGTGAGCGAAGAACATCCCGCCGCACCGCTATTCCGTAAGGTTCCACGGTCCACCTGATAAGGGCCCGGTTCCATTTCCTCATTAAAAACAGGTCCTGAGGGGGATGAGAGCTCCAGGAGATGACCGATTCCCGGCCGCGAACCATCAGGGAGGCCCCACGGATACGTGCTTCCTCTATAATTCGAATGAGTGTTTCGAGCGCGGAATGGCCCGAAAGCGGATGCCGGTCAAGCAGATTCATCAGGTATTGACGGTAAGTCTCACCGGGCCAGGGGCCGGCACAAGCCCTGGTGTAGTGGAAAAGGAAATTGGGGAGTTTTGAGTTTCCCTGGGGCAGTTTTGAGTTGTCAGTTTTCAGTTTTGAGTAAACGTGCCCGCCCTTGCACTTCTCCGCGTGCTCTGCGTCTCCGCGTGATAACCCGTCCTGGGGCAGTTTTGAGTTTTCAGTTTCCAGTTTTGAGTAAAAGCGCCAGCCCTTGCACTTCTCCGCGTGCTCTGCGTCTCCGCGTGATAACCTGCCCTCGTCTTTCTCCGCGTGCACTGCATCAAGCTTGAGCCGGTGTGTGTGCTCCGGAAATTTTGTGAGGAGGGTGTAATTTCCCGCATTCGAAGAGTTGATATTGCCGGGGTCTAAAACAAACTGATGCCGGGGGGATTGTCCCTGGATTTCCTCCAGGGCGGCCAGGAGGTTTCCGCCGGAACGGATTTCCAGCACCAGGTGAAAATTTGCCAATGCGGCAAGAATCCTGTCGCGGCATACGGCCGCTTGCTTTGTCGAACATGAGCCCGCGTAGAGCATGCAAGAAAGAATTGGAATGCCGCTTGCGCCTTCGCCATACGTTTTTAACAGTTCCCGGTCTGCGTGGTTAAGCGGAATAAGCGCAAAAGGCGCAACCAGGATTTGAGCAAAACCGGAGCGCTGGGCCAGTGTGGAGGCCAGATCGTAAGAAAGAGTCCCAGTGCTTCCCGCCAGGGCGATTTCACCGGGGTCCAAACCTTCGAAAAAAATGGACAGCGCCTTCAGCCAGTTTGAATCAGGAGAAACAAGTCTTGGCTTTCGCGAATTAAATACGGCAAGGAGGGGTAAATCAATCTGGGGGTCGCCTTTTCCGAAAAGAACGCCAGGGCAATGGCGGTGGGACCGCCGGCCGGGATTGCCGCCGCCTTCGGCGGCGGCAAGAAAAACCCCCCCTGCACCCCCGCTGGCGGACCTGTCGCCCCACGTGAATAATTTTACTCCCTTTTCGACAAACTCATCGGCCTGCTTTCGGCAATTGTCCCACAGGCTTGCATTCATGGCAGGAAAAGATGCGCACAGCCACGAGCGCAAATCGCTGTCGGTTCGAACTCCGGCGCCGAGCAGCCGGTTAATCCCGCAGTGCTGTTCCGCTCCCCCGGTTATTCCGCACTTTTTCATCAACGCGCAGGCGGCGAGAACACAATAGGCTGTTCGATCGTCCAACCGAACCATTTTAGATCGCAGATCGTAGATTGCTGATTTTGAAAATCTAAAATCCAAAATCGCTTCCTCACCCCTCACTCGATTTTAGATCGCAGATCGCAGATCGCAGATCGCAGATTGCTGATTTTGAAAATCCAAAATCTAAAATCCAAAATCTAAAATCTAAAATTACTAAATCCGGCTGATCTTCACGGCGCAAAGCTTTCCGCACATGGTGCAGCCCTCGCGGTCCTCGGTAATCTGGAGGCGCTTTTTTACCAACTCCGGGTCGATGGCTTCACGGACCATCGCGTCCCAATCCAGGTCACGCCGAGCGACCGACATGCGCCGGTCGGCCTCGATGGCCCCGGGAAGTTCTTTGGCGATGTCAGCGATATGGGCGGCAATTCTCCCGGCCATAACTCCCTGGTACACGTCATCGGCAGTGGGAAGTCCAAGATGTTCCGCAGGGGTTACATAGCAGAGATAGTCAGCCCCGGCAGCCCCGGCAATCGCCCCTCCAATGGCTGCGGTAATATGGTCGTAGCCGGCTGCAATATCGGTCGGAAGCGGCCCGAGGATGTAAAAAGGAGCACCGTCGCACAATTTTTTCTGCAGCAGCACATTGGCGGTGATCTGGTTAAGAGGCACATGCCCCGGCCCTTCGATCATCACCTGGACATTTCTTTTTCGCGCTCTTCTTGCCAGATCTCCCAGGATCATCAACTCTTCCAACTGGGGACCGTCAGTTGCATCCAGGATTGCGCCGGGCCGAAAGCCGTCCCCGAGGCTCAGAGTAACATCGTATTTGTATGCAATGCTCAGCAGGTCGTCATAGTATTCATAGAGTGGATTTTGCTTACCGTTTTTGCGCATCCACATCATGAGAATGGAACCGCCCCGGCTCACGCACGGCATTATCCGTTCGTAAGCTTCGAGTTTTTTTACCGACTCCAGGGTCACCCCGCAATGCACCGTGATGTAGTCAATGCCTTCCGAACACTGCCGCTCGATGGTTCTAAAAAGCTCATCTGCGTCCATCGTATCCAGCGGCCGGTTCTGCTGAACCATTTCTGTGGCCATCCAATAAATAGGGACTGCTCCCACCATTACCGGAGAATTCTCCAGGTAAAAACTCCGGAAGGCGGGTAGCTCTCCACCGGTGGAAAGGTCCATTATTGAATCGGCGCCGGCTCGCAGGGCAGCCTCCAGCTTTTCCTTCTCCGGGTCCAGGGAACAGCATTCGCCGCTGCTCCCCAGGTTGGCATTGACTTTAGTCTTGAGGTTTTTACCGATTGCCCTGGGGTCGGAAATCGAATGCTTTACATTGCTGGGCAAAACACTCAGCCCTGCGGCAATCAGGTCCCGCAATTGTTCTGCGGAAATCGGCTCCTTTTCGACGGCTTTTTTCATTTCATTGGTGATTATGCCTGCTCGGGCGGATTCAAGCTGTGTTGCCATAAAGTTCTCCTGATAGCGGTAGCGGGAAGCGGGAAGCGGGAAGAAAACCGATTGCTCGCGCCCTGCTCCTCGCTCCCGCTCTACATGTATGCAGGGCGGAGGGTCTCAAAGTGAGCCGGGATAGGATTTCCGTGGCGAAAATGATAAAGGCCGTCCTGGAGAAAAACGGCCTACCGAAAACCACTTTAGCCGATTCCTCCGCCAGCATTAACTGGGTCAGGTTCCAAGGGTATAGTCTCAGCGCCCGTCCAACGGGAGCACCCCCCGGCCATATTCTATTTTTTGTACACCTGCACAGCTTAATCCAAAAGATGCGAATTGGCAATGATCTCTGTTAACCATGATCGCTGCTAACCAGCTGACACCGGCGTGAGAAAACTGCTTTTCGCGCTCTGCTCTTTACCGTTTCTGTTGCCGTTTGACAGGATAAAACTGCCCAATGATATGTTGCATTGCGTACACTGCAAAAGTCAATCAATGTCAACTTCCTCGAAAACGGACAGGCGGTAGGGGCTCAAAAGTTCGGTAAATCCTAATCATTATCGTCGGGCAGAAAAGAGGAACAATGGCTGATTGGATGAATCAGGAAACTGTCCACGCGCAGGGACAGATCAGCAAACAGGTGCGATGGTTCACCTCGCAGCTCAATCGAGGTGCAGGCATCTTCCTGTTCTTTGACATCATCCAAGAGATTGGTTTTCACCTTCTACCCTTGCAACCTGTGGGAGGACGCTTGTTTTTCACTGGCCTGCGCCTGCATTCATCTTCCTTCCGGAATGAAGCCGGGAACCCCGGTTTCCACCACAACATTAAACCGGTATCGCGTCTTGATTCCTTCATTAATCTCCTGCATGGCCTCTTCAGGCAGGGTGGAGATTTCAAAGTTCTCCCTGATGTGATCGGGGTTTGTTGAGGTGGTTAGGGGTGCCGTGCCCCGCTGCACAGCCCAGGCTAACAGGACTTGAGAGGGAGTTTTGTTTACCCGCCGGGCGATAGTTGTAATAACCGGGTCGTCGATTAACTTGGGAGTCATGTTGTGCCCCAGGGGCGCAAAGGCTTGCAGCACGATGCCGTGGCTTTTGCAGTAATCAAGAAGGTCCGACTGCTGGAGATATGGATGCGACTCGACCTGAAGCACGGCAGGCTTTATCCTGGCGGCATCGGCAACCTCTTGCAGGACTGCCAAACTAACGTCTGACAAACCGATGGCCTTGCACCTGCCCGCATCCACCAGGCTCTCCATGGCGTGCCAGGTATCCAGCAACGTCACCCCCTCATCATAGATGACATTACCTCTTTCATCCCTTGGGTCCTGGTTGTCTCCGGGTTTGAAGGCAAAGGGAGTGTGAATGAGATAGAGATCGAGGTAGCCGAGTTGGAGTCTTCCGAGACTGGCTTCAAAGGCTGGTTTGACCCTCTCTGGGCGATGATTGGTGTTCCACAGTTTTGCGGCGATAAACAGATCCTCGCGCCTGACCTTTCCTTCTGTAAGAATCCTCCTAATCGCTTCACCAATGGCGTTCTCGTTACGGTAACGTTCGGCACAGTCGAATTGACGGAATCCCACTTCCACCGCGGTCAATACAGTATTCTCGGTGTCGGTGAGGTCATGAATCAGGGTGCCGAACCCGAGTGCCGGGATAAGAGAGCCATTATCGAGAAGAAGCTTCGTATAACGAAGATCATCTAAGGTCTCCACGGGTTCCCTCCACATATTTATATAGTATTATCATATATTTACTATAATTATTTCTGGCTGTGCCGCAATGGACACTCTCGTTTTAACCCCTTCATGAAGTGCATCGGAGGAATCGGCGGCGGAGTTCAAGGATCGCGGCATCCGGATGAACTCGATTTCACCTGCGCTTTCTTCTCGCAAATGCGGAGGCAGGAGCCTGAAAGCCTGGAAAACGGAATGACGATGAGGCTTGCATAAAAATAATAATCGAGGCCAGAGATGGCATAGAGGACCAGGTGCGGTCGATTGTCGCGGAGTCGACGAAGGAAGCCTTGGACCGGATCATCCCAGAAGTCCCGTTTGTGGCTGAGATCAAAGTGGGTGAGGCTTGGGGTTGAGATTTAAGTCTTGCGGAAAATAGTGGTCCCAAAGTTGATATACGACAAATCCTCATAGATTCAACAACTTACCAATGCTTAGATGAGTGTTCCAAAAATCTTGGCAAAGTACGACAAGTCAGGTTACAAGAACTTCTTGGCTCAGATGAAGTTCATCCTTTTTGGAGATTCCCGCATTTACATGACACAACGGAGATGTGAGGAATTCTTTGACGACGATAAGAATTTCGATTTGGGAACTGAATGCATGGAGGAGACGATGATCTGGTCGTTCACGCATGACCGGATGATAGTTGGGGCAAAAAGCGGCTTAAATGGATTGGGCGCGTTCAATTACGATATTGGAAATGGATTGGGCGCGTTCAATTACGATATTGGAAATGGATTGGGCGGATTGGGCGCGTTCAATTACGATATTGGAAATGGATTGGGCGCGTTCAATTACGATATTGGAAGCGGTTTTAAGCCGTTTTGTCGATGTTGGTTCCTTTGCCTATTGCAGCATTGGCGCTTTTTCCTGCGGCGTCCGTTGAGGTAGATGGAGTGCTGGTTGAACCGGCGTTGAGATTTATCCCCGCCGCTGTGGCTTCCTCCATTACAACGATGATAGGTTCTCCTAATCGCAGTGCGATTTGATAGGCCGACATCTGCTCACTCACAAACCTTCTAAGTTTAGCCAGATCATTAGTGCTTGAAGACGACTTTCCTGCTGATATCCGAGCCGCTTTGGGTGCGATGCCCCTCTTCGCTTGCCCCGCAGCTCTTGTTGCCTTGGACTTCGCAGCTTCAACTACAGGCCTATCCCCATCCGGAGCGAGTTTGGCCGACGCTGGAGTGGTCTTTACTGAACTGATTGATGAAATGCTCATAGCCTGTCCTCCACGACAGGATTTTACTTGCCGTGCTCGTGCATGACTTACCTAAATTACTATCTTCACGTCAGAGGATGCCAGGGGCATATCGGCCCTTGATTCCTCGATCTCGCCCTGCGCACGACGGAGTTCTTCATTTTGCATCTCAAATTCCACCCGTTTGGATTGCAATTTATGGACCAGACGCTCGACAGTATCATATGGCGTCTTCCCAGGTACGCTTAAAG
>OMOE01000053.1 GCA_900290365.1 Syntrophobacter sp. SbD1
GAAAAGATCATGACACGGTCCAAGCATCCTTGAAAGATGGGGTTGGCCGGACGCTTACAATGTTGGCGTCCGATTGTTGGGATTTGGCGCTTTTCGTTTTTGCTGTTCACTGACCACTGGCCACTGACCACTGCGAAGCCGTTGCTGTTTGGCAGGTCCAAATCATCCAGCAGTATAATATCGCCTGATTATTGAGAGACTGAGGTTTCATCCGTGTCCATCCGTGTCTGGAATTGAGAAATGAAGCCGGTGTAAGATACCGAAATTGACGGTGAATCGGCTAATCACCGTAAAGCGTCTGTTTTTCACAAAGGGCATTGTAATGATATCGGTGACTTGCACCTATTTTCTCTGTATTTACTCTGTATTATCAGAGAAACCTCCACGTGCGATGTTGAACTGAAGGGTTGAGGATTATTTCACCCCTCACTGTTCATGGGCTCTTTGAAAATTGAAAACTCTAAAACGGATCTGAATGACTTCGCCTATGAGAATGTCCACATCATCGTATTGACCAAACGTGGCCACACGGTTTATCAACAGCGGCGGTTCGAGGTTTTTCGCCAGGAGGGCATCCCGCGCTGATGACGACAAAAGCCCCATTCGTACTGCTATCCGTCACTTTCTTGTTATTTGTGCAACGTTTTGTCCGCAAGTTGCCGTTTTCTCTGCGATCTCAGCCTTCTCTCAAGATCGACCGTGCGTTCTCACGCGTCCTCACAGAAGATCGGACGCCAAGCTTGAAGCATTTAAACGCGCTCAGCAATGGCTAACGCTAAGTCCGAACGAAGTGAGGGCTTAAGATCGGACGCCGAACTATAAGCGTCTAACGTGGGTTCGAACGTTTAACGCGGAACCCGAACAGAGTGAGGGCTCGCCTCTCGTTCAAACCACCGGGTTTTAGGAGTTGTCGATCGGCCCGTTTAAATTCCATCGCATAGCCGGACCGTCGTGCGCGCATAATTCATTTGTCTTTGGTTTTTTCTCTTTTGTTCAAGGTTTCAAAACCTCTGAGTCCTCTGCGCCTCTGCGGTGAAGCTTCTATCTTTGTCTTCGGTTGCGGCTGTGCTGCTTCGTGATATCCGTGAAATCCGTGGTTTCCAAAACAAGCTGCCGGCCGTCCAATGGCCTCTGATAGCACCCGATTAAAAACGGATGGTTGTTAAAAAAACAGACCATTAGTATACTGTGTTCCGATCACTGACGACTTTATTGAGGACTGTCTTTATATTGTTCTGACCACTGACCACTGACCACTGCAGACTGTCTTTATTATGGATTCAGTTCTTCTCGAAGTTAATGAGTTGAAAACATACTTCCTTACCGAGGCCGGAGTAGCGCGGGCGGTTGATTCGGTTAGCTTCAGCATGTCCGAAGGTCAGGTATTGGGAATTGTCGGCGAGTCCGGATGCGGCAAGAGCGTGTGCGCGCTTTCAATTTTGCGCTTAATACCTCCTCCCGGGATAATCGCAGGTGGTCAGATCCGGTTCCGGGGCAAGGATCTTCTTTCGCTTACGGAAAAAGAAATGCAAGCGATTCGGGGAAACGAAATCTCCATGATTTTCCAGGAGCCTATGACTTCTCTGAACCCCGTTTTCCGGGTCGAAGACCAGATTGCTGAAGTCCTGTTGCGCCACAAGCATATTTCGAAAAAAGAGGCCGGCTTACAGGTAATCGAACTCCTGCGCCGTGTGGGTATCCCGTCGCCCGAAATGAAAATGAGGGATTATCCGCATCAAATGAGCGGCGGCATGCGCCAGCGCGTCATGATAGCGATGGCGATCGCCTGCAATCCTCGCCTTATTATAGCGGACGAACCAACGACTGCCCTGGACGTTACCATCCAGGCGCAGATCCTTTCGCTTCTCAATGATCTGCGAGAGATTCATCGAATGGCGATCTTGCTGATCACCCATGACCTTGGCGTAATAGCCGAGATGGCCGAGGAGGTCCTTGTTATGTACACCGGCCGGGTCGTGGAACACGCCGGCGTAAAGGAGCTTTTCAATAATCCGCTGCATCCCTATACCCAGGGGCTTATGCGCTCGATACCCGCACGAGTGATCGGCCAGGAAAGGGCCAGGCTTGAACCTATTCGAGGAGTCGTTCCCAGTCTGCTGGCGCTGCCGTTAGGGTGCAAATTCAACACCAGGTGCCCATTTTCTTTTGACCGCTGCTTTCAGGAGGAGCCTCAACTGATCGCGCCCGCCGGAGGCCACCCGGTGCGTTGCTGGCTGTATTAGTTAGTCGCTAGGAGGTTTGTGCTTGCTTGAAGGTCCGGAGCTTGTAAAAATTAGCGGAGTCAAGAAATACTACCCGATTACAGAGGGCCTTTTTCGACGCGAAATCGGAACCGTCAAGGCTGTGGACGGAATCGACCTGGAGATCGGCCGCGGAGAAACCCTGGGCCTCGTAGGAGAGAGCGGATGCGGGAAATCGACTCTTGGCAGAGTCGTACTGGGCCTTGAGACTCCGACGGAAGGCCGGATCTTATTTGACGGACAGGATCTTTCCTCGGTAAACGGAGAAAAACTGCATCGGTTAAGAAGACGCATGCAGATCATTTTCCAGGACCCCTACTCATCGCTTAATCCGAGGCAAACCGTGGGGCGCATTATCGGTGAAGGTCTGGTTATTCATAAGATAGGAACCTCTGCCGAACAAAAGGAAANNNGGTGAAGGTCTGGTTATTCATAAGATAGGAACCTCTGCCGAACAAAAGGAAAAGGTGCGCCAGATAATGGAGGTGGTTGGCCTTCGCCCGGAGCACATCAGCCGCTACCCGCATGAATTCAGCGGAGGACAGCGCCAAAGAATCGGAATAGCCAGGGCGCTGGCCCTCCATCCCGAACTGGTTATCTGTGACGAGCCGCTCTCGGCGCTCGACGTCTCCATACAGGCACAGGTGATAAATCTTCTCAAGGATTTGCAGCAGGAATTCAACCTGACTTATCTTTTTATCTCGCACGACCTCTCGGTTGTGCGCTACATCAGCGACCGCGTTGCGGTCATGTACCTCGGCCAAATCGTCGAACTCGCAAAAACGGCGGAACTGTTCAGCAACCCAAGCCACCCTTATACGATCGCCTTGCTGGAATCAATACCTCTGCTGAACCCCGACCGCCCTAAAAAAAAGTGGATAGAGGCAACTGAATCGTCTGTAAAAATGCTTCCGGAATTCTGCAGCTTTCAGCCGCGTTGCCCCCAGGGGCAAGCGCAATGCGAAAAAGTTCCACCAAAACTACAGGAGATATCCCCCGGCCACTGGGTCAAATGCCTGGCTTTGAGCAAGCAGGAACCGTGAAGCAAGAAGCAGGAAGCGTGAAGCAGGAAGCGTGAAGCGATGAGTAAGAGGCAGGGAGATCCTCCGTAAAGGGATGGTTTTGCTTCTTGCTACCAGCTCCCCGCTTCCCGCTTCTTTTATTTAACGGAAACCGTAGATTGCACCGAACATAAGAGTGGTGTAAGAAACATAATTATTTTTATTAAGTAAAGAGTGCTCGAACCGGAATCCGCTGCTTCTATTATCTCTTCAATAGCGTTGATCCGGAAATCCCGGATTGGAGATTTCAAGTTCCGATTCGGAGTAATCGTTCACCAGAGTACGCCAAAATAAGCTTTGAACAGGAGAGGTACTTGCAAAACTCCTTCATCGTCATTCCGGCGAAGGCCGGAATCCAGGTACTTCAAGCGTTTCTGGACCCCGGCCTTCGCCGGGGTGACGGTCTTGTTGAGTTTTGCAAGAGGCTCAGGATTAACAGGATTAGGACGCGAAAAGATGAGATCCGTCAGACAGCCGCAGCGAAAATCCCCCGCTAACCTAGACTGGCAGTTGGCTTTAAAATTCGGTTGTTTTTTGAATCCTGTGAATCCTGTACAAGATTTTGATTTTTCTCTGCGTCCTCTACATCCGGCGGTGAACGATTCCGAATCGGAAAGGGGAGTTTTCTCTGGCTGAAAAATACGACGTAATTGTAATCGGAGCCGGCCATGCCGGCTGTGAGGCTGCGCTCGCCGCCGCGCGATTGGGGTGCAAGACCCTGGCTGTGTCCATTTATTTGGATACGGTTGCACACATGCCCTGTTCACCTTCCATAGGTGGAATCGGCAAAGGCCACCTGGTGAGGGAAATCGACGCACTCGGGGGCGAGATGGCCAGGATTTCAGACCGGACCGCGATCCAGTTCCGCTTGCTCAACACAAAAAAGGGGCCTGCTGTTCGCGGCACTCGGACTCAAAACGACAAAGCGCGCTACCGAACGGCTATGAAGCACAGTTTGGAGCTTCAGCCAAATCTCGAGTTAAAGCAGTCCATGGTGGAATCCCTGCTTGTCGAGGATGGAAAGATATCGGGAATTATCGATCAGGTCGGGGTTTTCTATGAATCTTCGGCGGTTGTCATTGCCACCGGGACCTTTCTGCACGGACTCATTCATATTGGAAAGAGCCGGATTCCATCGGGCCGGGCGGGCGAGTTCCCGTCCATTGCGCTTGCCGACCAGTTTCAGGACCTCGGGTTTGCTTTTGGCAGGATGAAAACGGGTACTCCGGCCCGAATTGCCCGCCGAAGCATCGATTTCAGTTCCTTTCGCCCGCATTACGGTGATCCCGAACCGAGGCCTTTTTCACTTTTCACGGAAAAAGTTTGCCTCCCGCAAGTGCCGTGCTTCCTCGGGCGGACTTCCGAACGGACCCACGATCTGATACGCCGTCATATTCATCTTTCTCCTCTATACAACGGCGCCATAAGTGGTGTTTCGGCGCGATACTGCCCTTCGCTTGAAGACAAGGTGATGAAGTTTCCTCATAAGGATTTTCATCAGATCATTCTTGAGCCTGAAGGTCTGGACACCGAGGAAATATACGCCAGCGGTACGGGCAACTCGCTTCCGGTGGAAATTCAGCTCGATTTGATTCATTCGATCCCCGGACTCGAATATGCGGAGATAATGAGGCCTGCCTACGCAATCGAATATGATTTCATTCAGCCCGAGCAGCTCTATCCGACCCTTGAGACCAAGTTGGTGGAAGGTCTATTCCTTGCCGGCCAGATAAATGGGACCTCCGGTTACGAAGAAGCGGCTGCCCAGGGAATGTGGGCCGGGTTGAACGCCGCTCTCAAGGTCCAGAAAAGGCGGCCGTTTATTCTGGACCGCTCTCAAGCCTATATGGCGGTAATGATAGATGATCTGGTCACAAAAGGGACAAACGAGCCGTACAGAATTTTTACTTCCCGGTCCGAATACCGCCTGATGCTGCGCGAGGACAATGCCGATTTGCGTCTCCTGGAGAAGGGATACGAGCTTGGTCTCCATGATTATTCGGTCTACAGGGAACTGCTGGATCGGCGTGAAGCTCTTGGAGCCGAACTGGAAAGACTTCATAAAACATTTGTGCGGCCCTCCTCACGGGTGAACGAAATGCTTGGGCTCAGGGGTTCGAATCCGCTCGATGAGCCGATTGCGCTTGAAAAGCTTCTCAAGAGGCCCGAGCTTGCCTATTCGGATCTTGAAGCTATTTGCGGTACGGAGTCTGCACTTGCGGAAAGAATCAAGGAACAGGTTGAGATCGAATGCAAATACGAAGGCTATCTACGAAGGCTATCTGCGGCGGCAGGAAGCCGAAGTGAACAGGTTCAAACAGATGGAAGAAATGCGAATCGCCTCTGATTTTCCCTATGATCAGGTGCCCGGTCTTTCTAATGAGGTCAGGCAGAAGCTCGGAGCAGTAAAGCCGGTTTCAATCGGACAGGCTTCGAGAATACCGGGAATGACTCCTGCCGCCATTTCCATCTTGCTCGTTTTTCTCAAGCGTTTTAAGGAGTTGTCTTCAAAAGTGGAAAGCGCTGCTTAGAAATAAACATTATTGGTAAATTTTTCTTGCTTAATTTAGGATTTGCATATACTAGGGAATGGGGTCCGTTTAATACTGTTCCTATTCCTGCTCTATAAAAGGGGGAAAGAGGCTATGGAGGGGAAAAACGACAAAGATTTTATTGCGACCCTGAGAGATTATGGCCTTCAGGTAACATATCAGAGGCTGGCCATCTATCAGGCCCTGTATTTCACCCGGGAACATCCGAGCGCTGAGGTAATTTATCAGCAGGTCAAAAAAAGGTTCCCGATGATTTCTCTGGGAACCGTCTACAAGACACTTGAGAAGTTTTACGAGGTCGGTCTCATTCAGAAGGTGAGTCCGATAACCGAAGTTGCCCGCTACGATGCTCTAACCGGCTCCCACCACCACCTGGTTTGCCTGGAGTGTCAGTCGATCCGGGATGTCAGTGTTGATGAAGAGCCGAATATTTGCGTCACAGGGCAAAACGGGTTCCATGTGCTGCGGCAGCAGATCGTCATTCACGGGTATTGTACGACGTGTAAGGCCAACATTTAAGATTCCCGCTCCTTAAGCAATTCGGCCGATGACGGAGCAAATCTGCTTACCTGCATCTTAATGTGAAGATGGTAGCAGGGCGCCATCCTCAATATCTGTTGCCATAGAAAACTTGCACAAATTAAAGAAAAAGCCTGAAGCCTTAAAAGGCTGATAGTTGCCTGTTTTTATCAACTAGGGCGCAGTCTGACTTTTTTTGGCCTTTTCGGCTACCTTTGCGTTGAACTTGTCGGCGGCGATAATAAATCGCACGTGGGTGGCTTCTCCGATTTTTTCCACTTCGTCGAACGCCTCCAGCTTGAAGGTGAGTTTGCGCCCTTCGACGGCTGTGACTTCGGTCCTCACCCGTATCGTCATTCCAAGCGGCGTGGCGGCAAGGTGACTGAGGTTCATCGATATGCCGACCGATTGCTCGCCAGGGTTGAGGCGTTCGTCGATCAGTTCCGCGCTGACTCGTTCCATAAGGCCACCCAGACATGGCGTCGCGAAAACGTCGGGCAGATTTGAATAAAAGCTGCGGGCAGAATCCTGCTGTGTGGAAACTACTGTCAATTCCCGGCTCATTCCCGGCTCAAAGGCTGAACTCATCGGCACAAACCTCCTCGCTAAAATGTTAAGAAAATCATAGTCGGGACAGTTTACATGATTCTTCCGCGCGGTGAAACCAAAAATCAGATACCCGTTTACCACAGAGCTTGCTATATTGCAGTAAGCCTTGCATTTGACTGAAAACGGCTATACTCGCTTT
>OMOE01000132.1 GCA_900290365.1 Syntrophobacter sp. SbD1
CCCAGGCGCCGCCGCCGCTCGTCATTGCGATGGCCTGGAACAGACCCGTTACGATCGCGCCGATGAGCATGCCGCCGAGGGCCTCTTTACCCAATCCGAAGCCGACAATGATCGGTGCGACTACCGGGATGAGCGCAGGAACCATCATCTGCTGAATGGCGCTCTTGGTGACGATGTCAACGCACTTGCCATATTCGGGTTTTTGGGTCCCTTCCATGATGCCGGGGAGTTCACGGAACTGGCGGCGAACTTCCTCGACAACACCGCCGGCAGCCTTGCCAACCGCTTCCATCAGGAGCGAGCCATAGAAGTATGGCAGAAGACCGCCGATGAAAAGGCCGACGATGACCATCGGGTTCGAGAGGTCGAATACGGCCGAGCCGGAGACCGACCGTGAGTATTCGGCGAAAAGAACCAGGGCGGCAAGAGCGGCCGAACCGATCGCATAGCCTTTTGTGACAGCCTTGGTGGTGTTGCCTACTGCGTCCAGAGGATCGGTAATGGCACGGACGCTTTCAGGAAGTTCCGCCATTTCAGCGATACCGCCGGCGTTGTCGGTGATAGGACCGTAGGAGTCGATAGCCACGACGATTCCGGTCATGGAGAGCATCGCAACGGCGGAAAGAGCAATGGCGAAAAGACCGCCGGAGGGATTGCCGGCAAAACCGCCGCCGAGCTGATAGGCCCACACGATGGCGCCGCAGATTACGAGCGCAGGAGCAGCGGTGGACTTCATGCTGACCGCCAGGCCGGCGATAACGTTGGTTCCATGGCCGGTGACGCTGGCTGCCGCAATGTGCTTAACCGGGTTGAAGCTCTTGGATGTAAAATATTCGGTGATCATAACGATCAAGCCGGTCAAAATGAGACCGATAAGCGCGGTAGTGAAAACACTCATCGGAGTGAAACCGCCGGTCTGCAGGCCCGGGAGCTTCAGGAACCACTGCGATGCGAAATAGAAAGCTACTGCGGCCAGGATGCCTGCGACCGCAAGGCCTTTATAGAGTGCGCCCATGATGTATTCGTTCTTGCCAAGGCGAACAAAGTAAGTGCCGATGATGGACGCGATGATCGAGATTGCGCCTATCAAAAGCGGGAATTCCACCCAGGGGCTGTCGGCGCCGAAAACGGTTTTTGCCAGCAGCATTGCCGCGACCAAAGTAACGGTGTAGGTTTCGTAAAGGTCTGCCGCCATGCCTGCGCAGTCGCCGACATTGTCGCCGACGTTGTCGGCTATAACGGCTGCGTTTCTCGGATCGTCCTCGGGGATTCCGGCTTCCACTTTGCCGACCAGGTCTGCGCCTACGTCAGCAGCCTTGGTGTAGATACCGCCGGCGATACGAGCGAAAACGCTCATGAGCGAGCAGCCGAAGCCAAGACCGATAAGAGCGTGGAATACTTCTTCAACGGGCGCAAACGATTTGGCAACCAGGTAATAGCCGGTGATGCCGAGAAGCCCCAGGCCTACGACCATGACCCCTGTAACCGACCCGCCTTTGAAAGCGACCGAAAGGGCTGCGCTCAGGCCCTGTTTTGCGGCTTCCGTCGTACGCACATTGGCTTTCACGGATACCATCATGCCGATGTAGCCAGCAATGGCCGAACCGCATACGCCGATGAGAAATCCGATCGAGGTCCATTTGCCAAGGTAGAGCAGCACTACGGCAAGCACCACTGCGACGACGGCAACGGTTTTGTATTCCCTTTTCAGAAATGCTTCTGCGCCTTCCCGGATAGCTTCCGAGATCGCCTGCATCTTTTCGGAACCAGCACTCTGCTTGCTAACCCAGGCTGCGGTTATCAGAGCGTAGAGGACGCCTGCAGCACCACATGCGAGGGCAATCGTGGTCATCACACTTGCGTTCATTTAAACCTCCTTGTTAATTGTTTTGATTAATTGAATAAGAATGATTACGCCTTGAGGGGCAGGGGACCGCCCCTCGATTCTTAAAACCAGATTCCCTTAAGTCCTCCTTCCAACAATATGATCTCAGAGTAAGACTCTAACAGATACCGTTCAAAAATAGCTTTAGAAGTCGTGAAAGGCAGTAAGGGTTGCTCCGTCTCGTTCCGGCAGGGTACTGTAAATGAACTGGATCTAATATGATTAGGCCAGGTGGGCGCGGAGATGAGACGGATCAAGATCGCCTAAGTAAACATAATTTATATAAAACCTTCCAGAGTTTTGCCTGACTGCTGAAGGACCTGAAAATACATGGCTTCTCAAGCGCGCGACAAACCTAATGGAAGCCCAGTTTCTTGTCAAAGAAAAAGTAATCTTCCGCCGCAAAAAGTGATCTTCAAATGCTAAATCTCAAGTTCGTCTCCGGGTTCGGGCATCAATACTTCCAATTCAATTACATCTGCTATCACGCGCAAAATCTCATCTCTTTTTCCTCGACGTTCGTTTCGCTCTATATGCACCAGGGCGAGCCGGCGGGCTCCGGCCCTGCGGGCGAAATCGATACTGTCACTGATGTTCCCGTGCCCAGGGGTGTCAGTGTCCAGGCGATATGCCTCGTGAATCACCAGGTCGGAGCCGCGGGCAAGTGATAGCGTTTCATCGGTCCAGTGCCCGTCTCCACTGTAGAAGATCGACTTGCCGTCCGCATCGATCCGGACGGCCAAGTCTCTTTGAGGATGTCCGTTCACGGCGCTTCGCCAGGACAGGCCCCCCGTTTCCACTATTTCTCCGGGTTCGACCGTCTGATAACGGATATCGTAAGCAAACCTGTCCATGAGGGACGGATAGGCCAGCCTGAGAGTTTGAGGCACTATTTGGTCTATTTCACGCTGACCGAGGATAAGCAGAGGCTTTCCACGTTTCATTTCCCAAAATCGGGCAAGCAGGGCAGGCAAGCCGAAAAAATGGTCCCCGTGAAAATGCGATATCCAGATCGCGTCGAGATCGTTCGGATCCTGGCAGCTTTTCCAAAATGAGGCGGGGACGGTAGGGCCGCAGTCCAATAATATCGAACTTCCATTGCGCTTGTCCCTTGCCCGAACCCAGATGGAAGTGTTTGAAAGCTCCTCGTCAAACGCTTCCCCCACGCCGATAAATTTTATTTTCAATGTTTTACTCCTCGCAAAGCAGGGCCTGCCCGGAAATTTATTCACGCGAAGACGCGAAGAAGGAATAAACAGAGGCATGGTGCAAGGCGGTGGATTGTCAACGGCCATTGAACCTTCGCGTCTTTGCGTGACAAGGCTCCCCTGGTTCTCCGCGCCCTCCGCGTCTCCGCGTGATGACAAGGGGCTATCCTGTACCTAATTTAGAACAGGCACTAATATGCTTGCAAACAGAACTCAAAACTAAGAACTTAAAACAAAAAACTCACCAACCCGTGGAGAATGTTCATGACGGCAAAAGACAAATTTGAACTGATTTTCGAGAGGGAAATTGCAGAACTCAAAGGTCTGGTCCGGTTCTACAGGCACATACAGAGCGGCGCTCAAGTCCTTTCGATCATAAACGATGACGACAACAAAGTTTTTGGGGTCTGTTTTCGCACGCCACCTCGGGATTCGAGCGGAGTGGCTCATATCCTGGAACACTCGGTCCTTTGCGGCTCAAGAAAGTATCCGGTGAAAGAACCATTCGTAGAGCTAATAAAAGGCTCTCTGAAGACTTTTCTCAATGCCTTCACCTACCCTGACAAGACCTGCTATCCTGTCGCCAGTCAGAACGTCCAGGATTTCTACAATCTGATCGACGTTTACCTGGACGCGGTTTTTTACCCGCGTCTGACCCCCTTTGTTCTCCAGCAGGAAGGATGGCATTACGAGTTATACGAGCCTGAGGACCCTATTGAAATCAAGGGAGTGGTGTACAATGAAATGAAAGGGAACTACTCCTCTCCGGACAGCCGGCTCTCTGAGCTATCCCAGCAGTCTCTTTTTCCCGACACCACTTACGGGCTGGATTCGGGCGGGGATCCCAAGGTTATCCCCACCCTGACTTTTGAACGGTTCAAGTCATTCCACGATAGGTTCTACCACCCTTCCAACTCCAGGATTTATTTTTACGGCAACGACGACCCCGAGCGGAGGCTGGAAATACTCCAGGAATACTTGAAAGATTTCAGCCGGATCGATCCCGAATCCGTTGTGCCTCTTCAGGCGCATAGAGAAAAACCTGCCCGGATTGATCGTTCCTTTGCCGTGGGTGCGGAGGATGCGGCCCGGGACGGACTAAAAGCCATGTTGACCGTTAACTGGCTTCTCCCTGAGGTAACCGATGCCGAACTCAAGCTTGCCTTTGAAATCATGGAATACGTCCTCATTGGCATGCCGGGTTCTCCATTGAAGAAGGCGCTGATAGAATCCGGGCTGGGCGAAGATATTGCCGGGGTGGGCCTTGAGACTGAGCTTCGCCAGATCTACTTCTCCGCCGGTCTAAAGGGAATCCGCGCCGAAGATGCGGGCAGGGTTGAAAATGTCATCTTCGAAACTCTGTCAGCTCTGGCCCGGGACGGCATCGACCCTGAAACTACCGAAGCCGGGGTGAATACGATTGAATTCAGGCTCCGTGAAAACAATTATGGAAATTTCCCGCAGGGGCTGGCGGTGATGTTGCGCGCTCTTTCGACGTGGCTCTACGAAGCCGATCCCACTTCACTGCTGGCTTTCGAATCGCCCCTGGACCAGGTAAAAGAAAAGTTGAAAGCGGGAGGTTATTTGGAGGGCCTCATAAAGCGCTACCTTCTCGAAAACCCTCACCGTACGGTTGTTTTACTCAGCCCGGAACCGGGACTTGCTCAAAAGGAAATTCAAGAGGAAGCAAAAAAATTTGACGAAATAAAGAAGTCGCTTTCGGCTGATGAACTTCGAACTGTAATCGAAAGCGCCAAAGAGCTCAAAAAAATTCAATCGAGCCCCGATTCGCCCGAGGCTCTTGCCACTATCCCGGTCCTTAAGATTTCCGACCTCGACAGGCGCAACAAGACAATTCCCATAGAACCGATGTCTGACGACGGTGTGCAGGGATTTTACCATGACCTGTTCACAAGCGGTATAGCTTACCTGGACGTTGGCTTCGATCTTCAGGTTCTGCCCCTGGAGTATTTGCCCTACGCGCCACTTTTTGGAAGGGCCCTTCTCGAGATGGGGACCGATTATCAGGATTTCGTTTCGTTGTCGCAAAAGATCAGCCGCAAGACAGGGGGAATCCACCCGGAGGTGTTCACTTCAGCCGTAATGGAAAAAAGCGCCCCTGCAACCTGGCTTTTCCTGCGGGGCAAGAGCACCAGAGAGCATGTGAGTGAGCTTGCCGATATCCTTACCGAAGTATCGGCAGCAATGAAATTGAACGACAGGGAGCGGTTCCGGCAAATAGTGCTTGCCGAAAAGGCGAGGCAGGAAAGAAGTCTCGTGCCGAACGGCCATCAGGTAATCAATCAGCGTATCCGTGCCCATTTCAACCAGGCGGATTGGGTAAGAGAGCAGACCGGCGGAATAAGTTATTTTCTTTTCCTTGGACAACTCGTCCGAAAGATCGACGAAGACTGGGACACGGTTCTAGCGGAGCTGGAAAAGGTGCGCACTTTGCTTGTCAACCGTTCGGCAATGGTGTTCAACTTGACTGCCGACCGGAAAGACCTTCATGCGATCGAGGGTCCGATTCACCATTTTCTGCGCTCTGTTTCGGAGCGGCCGGCAGTGACGGAGAAATGGCAGCCTCTGCTATTCCCTCAATTCGAGGGAATAGTGGTTCCCACTCAGGTCAACTACGTCGGCAAAGGCGCGGACCTGTACAGGGATGGGTATGAACCGCATGGTTCGAGCAAGGTCATATCGGGATATCTCCGAAGCACCTGGCTCTGGGAAAAGGTGCGGGTACAGGGAGGGGCTTACGGCCGGGTTCTGCCTCTTCGATCGCATATCCGGGGTCTTTACCTTTATCTCATACCGGGACCCCAACCTGCTCAAAACCATTGAAAACTTTGATGGTGCGGCGCAATTTCTCCGCAATTCCGACCTTCCGGATGATGAAGTCCGCAAGGCGATAATCGGGGCCATTGGAGAGATGGATTCCTACATGCTCCCGGATATGAAGGGCTATGTTTCCATGCTCCGTCACCTGACCGGGGACACCGAAGAAAACCGGCAAAAGATGCGCGATGAGGTGCTGGGCACCACCGTAAAAGATTTCAGGGACTTCGCGGATGTGCTCGAAAAGGTGAACAGAGGGGGAATAGTGAAGGTGCTGGGGTCTGAGGCATCCATCGAGTCGGCGCTCGCCCAGCGCCCCCGTTGGCTGGAGACCTTCAAACTGCTTTGAGTAAGAAGGATTTGGTCACGAAGAACGCGAAGGGTACACGAAGGAGCACGAAAAGAAATCTATTGAAATTGAAGGAATTACAATTTCTTCATGTTCTTCGTGATCCATCGTGCTCTTCGTGACCAAAAAAAACACTCGAATCAGAAGTCAAACTTAATCCCGGCTGGCGGTCCCACCGCCTACAATTTTTCGGGCTTGCAGAGGTTTCCCTCTTCTGCGGCGGTCCGGCCGCAATTGCCGCAAACGTATTTAGGGTTTCGCACCAGCTTTTTGTATTCATCTAAATTAGATTGCACGAACCCGATGTTCTGAAGATAACAGAGGTGCTCTTCGTGACGGGGATGGGGCATTTTCTTCTCAGCCATTTCGGTTTTCCTTTGTTTGGGATGATTACGCAAAACTATGGCGAACGCTTCAATCATCGCAAATTAAACATCTCGGTTTATGGGAGCAATGCCAGCCTGGAAATTTGATGATTATGTGTCTGATGGTTGCGCAGATTCAACATGGGCGGGGGGGGGCGCTAACGAGTATGTGCCGGGATCATGCGTTACACAGGCTCAAGAGAGTTCACTACGCTCCTTTTCCTCCTATGATGCCGTTTAGCTTGTTTATCAGGCTTTCCTGGGATTTCGAGCATTTCTCGCACGCATCCAGGTGGTCGAGAAATGCCGTGATGTTCCATCCTTCGTAAGTTTTTATCCCCAGCTCAATGGGGTCCTTTCCACAAAGCAGTTCCATCATCTTTATCTCCTGTTAAGAGCATTCCAAACGTCTATACCGCAATTATGCAGGATGCGGAATAAAAAAAACAGGCCATCTCGATAGAGTCGCCGAGTTGCCCAAATTCTTGGGCTGCGTTCCGAATGTTACACTGAGTAACCATCTTGTCAGAATCTTAATTTGACAAACCGGGTATTACTGCAATAGTAATCTGGTTGGAAAAAGAGGCGGAATAATTGAAATCACCAGGAACTTGTATCGGATAACCAAAAAAGTGCTCAATGACAGGTTGAAAAAAATCATCCGTGATTCCGGTTTGCCGCTCGGGAGATTTGCTGAAAAAACCGGTGTTTCCAAAAACACGCTCGTAAACTACAGGGATGGTGTGACCTCGCCTCCGGCAGCATTTCTGGAGTCGGTGTGCCGGGAGTTTGGGGCCGATCCCTCCTGGCTGCTTTTGGGTGAGGAAAGTGCGGGGACCGGTTCTGACGGATGCGAACCGTTTGGAGATGGACGCGAGGATTACGCTCTCATCCCGCTTCTGGAATCGCGTGTTACCGCAGGTCCTGAAGGTGAAATTCTCTATGGCGAAATCGCTGACCGTTATCCTTTCAAAAAGATGTGGATCAAGAAGCTTGTGGGAACGGACCCCGAGCGAGAGGGGGGCCTTTTTCTAATACGAGTCAGGGGAGATTCGATGTCACCCACGATAAGCCAGGGTGAGATGGTTTTGGTGGACTCCTGCGAGGCGGAGCGCGGGGAAGTGCTTGCGGGGCGCATCTACCTCGTAATCCTGCCGGATGGGACTGCCGCTCTAAAAAGACTGGTCCTGAGCGTGGACGAAACCGGTTCGAAGCTGGTTGGCCTTCCCGATAATACTACATACCGGCCGTTCGAATTTGCCCTGGATCCGGAAAAAAGCCTTAAGTCGTATGTACTGGGCCGCGTGAGATGGGCGGGGAAAGAATTTGATTAGGATTTGAATTGTGGGATTCAGGGATAAGGGCATCTGACATAGGTTCGCCGGGGGAGGGGGAGAAAAATGAGCGCCGCAGTTTTTAGAGGCAGAGAAGCGGAGTACATTAAGCATGAGCTGCTCAAGGCTTATCTGGAGCCGCTCTTCATGATCATCGGTCAGCGGGAACAAAGAATAGGCTTCATAGACTGCTCTGCTGGAACATGGCGGAAGGGCGGTAAGGATTCAGACGATACTTCGGTTTCCATCTCTTTGGACATAATGGAACAGTGCCATAACGCTTTGTTGGAAAAATTCAGGAAAAACGTCCAATTTCGTGCATTATTCATCGAAAAGGACAAAGAATCTTTTGGCAGGCTTGAGGGCTTCCTTGAATCCGAATCCCGGGGTGGGGTCGAAGCCCAATGCCTGAATGGCGATTTCTGCGACTTGCAGGGTAAAATACTGGCGTGGTGCGGCAATACGGATTTTTGTTTTTTCATGATCGATGCCGTTGAATCGAGACATATCGCAATTCCCAACCTGAGGCCTTTTCTGAGCAGGCCCTCTTCGGAACTTCTCATCAATTTTATGTTTGAATCCATTCTTCACGTCAGTGATCAAACAAGCCTGGAGGAGCGCTTGAAGGCAATCCTGGGCAAGGCGCAGAATATTTCACAAGCAGGTGGGGAGGATAGAGAAAGGTTTCTTTTCAACCTGTACCGCCGGGAACTGAAGGCTTCCGCCCCGATAATCGGAGATGCAGTTCCGCGTTGCGCGCATATGAAGATCCTTCATCCCGCAAAAGATCGATCAATTTACGACCTTGTCTATCTGACATGGGACCCCATGGCGATAGTGACCTTTATGGAGGCCTCGGAAAAACTGGAAATCGAGCAAAGGAAGGTGAGTGCCCTGGCCAGGCAATCGAAAAAGGTCAAGAGAAGCGGCCAGCTCGAACTCTTTTCAGCGGATAGTTTCGTTGAAGACGAGCCGATGGTGATCGATTTGACGAAAGTGAAGGAGTTCTGGCTCACTAAGCTCTCAACTGCTCCAAAGCAGTTCGGGGTTGCCGAATTTGCTGATATGGCGGAAGAAACAGGATGGTTCATCGATGATTTCCAAAAGGCGTTTCAGGAACTGGAGCGCGAAGGAAGAGCCAGAAATCTTGCCTCCTCCGGAATGCGGACCGGAAACCCGGTCCGCTACTGGGCAAATGGCAATCGGGGGGAGCTTGTCCAGAAGACGATGGGTTAGTTTCCATCCGGAAAGGGTCCTTTTCCGCCCTCGGATCGAGTCCGGGGCAGGCTCTGACGGCGTCAATGTTCGGGTTTGCTTGTGCGGCGACCCCTCACGGGGCCCGGCTATATGGGTCGAACATGGTTCCACGCTCCTCCGATGCTCATGGGTTGCGGCGAGGGCCGACCAGGTACGCCTCCGCGCAAACCCTCGATTTCCTTGCCACCTACGGTGCGGCGCTGGTCAATCGCATTGTGCGGCTCGCAAGGTTGTACGCGCCATGACGAAAAATGCCTCCTTTCCGAATTGGAAACTGTGGGTGTCACATCCGGAGTTTCCGAATGGACACTAACCTGATGAGGAGCACCTCAATAAACTGGTTGAAGATTTTCTATTCTGCGGCCTGCCTCTTGATGGGGTTGGCTGTAATGATTAAGAACTGCCTTGGGAGGTGAAATAATGCACTCTACATGCTATGTCATATGGACTGATGGTAGCAGCAATCATTTCTCATTTTCTTACGGAAGAAATGAACTCGGTGGCACCCCTTCTTTCAACGAATTTCTCTTGAGTAGATGTCTCCAAATTTTTCCGGGAAGAAGTCGCGAGCAAATGAAGTGGATTATAAAGGAATAAAACGAAGAGCAAAAGTCGTGCAGAGCCGTATCAATGCGAATCAAGTAATCGACTCGAAGTAAATTGGTCATTTGCGCGACTTTTATTGCCGATCATGCCGGTTCGTCCGCATATTCATTGGCTCCCGCTTCCATAAATTGGCAGTGCCGGCTTTCTGTAAAGCAAATCCTCCAATGTAGTCTCGCGTTCTCGCCTGATCCTTGAAATTCAGGCGGACCACATCCGGATCATATATGACCCCAAGTCCGTTAACTGGGGAGACAGGTTTCAAGCGCTATAGCGATTTTCTTCTTCAGTTCGGTCAAATCAAAGCTCTTTACAACATAGAAGTCGGCTGTGATCGATTTCATGTCTTCTTTGAAGCTGTCGTATGCAGTTGAGAGTATAACGGGAAGGTCATAAAAATCGTTTCGGATGTCCTGAAGGACGTCCAGGCCGTTGCAGCCAACCATCTTTATGTCCAGAATGACTAAATCCGGTTCTTCCTCTTTAATTCTTTCGAGAAGCTTATAACCGTTCTCCGCTGTTATGATCTCGTATCCGTCTGCCTTCAGTTCCTCCGAATATAGGAGCCTGACGTGTTCCTCATCATCGACAACAAGTATCTTCGACATAACTCAACCTTCTTCTTTAGTCCCTGCGTTTATAATCCTGAGTAATACGTAAGCTTGGCCATCAAAAGGAACGTTGTGCCGCATTTTGCCCCCAGATTTTATCTCCCAGTAAACTTTCAAGGCCATAGATCCTTCCCACATGTGAATCAAAAACGCAAGAGAAAGGTCAGAGAGACCGGTTCGGGCAATTTCAGGACGCACCACTACCCCCCACATTTATCAGCCTCGTTTCCTCTTCATATTGTGGGAAGTCGTGTGAAAATTATGCGGAATAGTCTGGTGGCACTCTTTGACCTTTGTAATACTTGAACCGCACTATAAATAACTTACTTTATGCGCATACAGTTTTTTGCGGATCGGTCGAACTTGGAAGGGATAGAGCGTTGCCCCGGCACTCATCAAGAGAATGACGAGGCACACAAGGCAGGAAAAGGCGGAGAATATGTTTAAGGAATTCAAGGAATTTGCGATGCGAGGAAATGTGGTGGACATGGCAACAGGCATAATCATAGGTGGAGCGTTCGGAACCATAGTGAAAAGTCTGGTCGACGACGTGATCATGCCGCCAATTGGGTTGTTGCTGGGCGGCGTGGATTTTTCCAATCTTTTTATCGTTCTTAAAAACGGCACAACACCGGGACCGTACGTCGCCCTTGCCAACGCCAAAGCCGCTGGAGCCGTAACCATCAGCTACGGACTATTTTTCAATTCGCTGGTCAGCTTCCTAATCGTGGCATTTGCAGTTTTTTTGCTCATAAAGGGCGTGAACACTTTGAGCCGAAAACCCGAGGTAGAGGCAGAACCCACGACCAAAAACTGCCCTTATTGCGCAACATCGATTCCGATACAGGCTATCCGGTGCCCCCACTGCACATCGGAGCTGCAATCGGCGTGACTTGCACCCCAGAAAAAATCCTCTAATTCGCAACTGTCTCTTCCATGTTTTACAGGTGATTGTTAAAGAGTCGTGCGAACGCTGAGATCAATGGCGCCGCTGACTAAAGCGAAGGCCACGCAACGAGCGTAATCGTCATTTAGTTGCTCCCCGTTGAGCGTTTCCTGCTCGTAGCTCTCGCAATCATGGCACGAAAAACCGGGCCATCTCTTGCGAATGGTGTAATCGAGGCATTCACCATAATTTCGACAAAACACATTGCGCCTTACTTTCTCGAAACTCTCCACGGCCATGTAGCGTACAGGTTTACCCTTTTCCACGACGGTCTCCTCTAATTTGGCGGGGTCCATCTTCTTTTGTCCCCTAAATAACAACCAGCTCCGTGAATTGAAATCAGGTTAAACAGGTCATTTGCATAATCTTCGACTGTATATTCCTCACTCTAAAGTAGAGTGTCACTCCATCTTCACCACTAACTTGTTTACATCCGGAAAGGGTCCTTTTCCGCCCCCGGATCGAGTCCGGGGCAGGCTCTGGCGTCGTCAATCTTCGGGTTTGCTTGTGAGGCGACCCCTCACGGGGCCCGGCTATATGGGTCGAACATGGTTCCACGCTCCTCCGATGCTCATGGGTCGCGGCGAGGGCCGACCCAGGTACGCCTCCGCGCAAACCCTCGATTTCCTTGCCACCTACGGTGCGGCGCTGGCCAATCGCATTGGGCGGCTCGCAAGGTTGCACGCGCCATGACGAAAAAGGCCTCCTTTCCGAATTGGAAACTGTAAGTGTCACATCCGGAGTTTCCAGATGGACACTAGTGTTGCGTTTCAGAAATTCGTTGATATTTTATATCGCCGTGAACAACCATATTCGTCATTCCGGCGGAGGCCGGAATCCAGTGTCTTCTTAAGATGTTACTGGCTGGAAAACACTGGACCCCGGCCTTCGAGACTGTGTCGTAATTCAGAAAATGCTCGGATAAATCGTACGGAACCAGTTTTGCTTCCCCCTTTCGAAAAGGGGGGAAATATGTGGACCAGAGGCTTTGCGCACAGTCTCCTTCGCCGGGGTGACGAGTGAGTCTCCCGGAAATATCGATCAACTTATGAGACGTAACACTAGCGTAAAATCCTGAAACGCCCCCCGAAGAGGTCGCGGGACTGAAAGGCATGAACATCATGGGTAAGATCAGAAAAGCCATTTTGCCTGTTGCCGGATTCGGGACAAGGTTCCTCCCCGCAACCAAGGCTCAACCCAAAGAGATGCTCCCGGTGGTTGATAAGCCTGTGATCCAATACCTGGTGGAAGAAGCTGTAGAATCAGGAATTGAAGAAATCATTTTTGTAACGGGCCGCGGGAAAAGAGCTATTGAAGATCATTTTGATATTTCTTTTGAGCTCGAAGAGACTCTGGTTGAGAAAAGTAGACACGAGCTTTTGGCATCTGTCCGCAAAATCTCTGGTCTCGCCAAGTTTTCATACGTACGTCAATCCATGCCTTTAGGAGATGGTCACGCTGTTGTTCAGGCAGCTCATGTAGTTGGAGATGAACCGGTGCTTGTTTTGTTCGGTGACTGTATTTATGACGGCATAATTCCTGCCTCCAGGCAATTAATAGATACTTTTGAAAAATATGGTCATAGTGTCGTAGGAATGAGCCGGGTTGAGTTCGATGAGGTATCAAAGTTTGGTGTGATAGAAGGTTCCCTGTTGGGCAAGTTGACTTATGAAATAACGAGAATGATCGAAAAACCCAAACCTGAAACATCCAATTCAAATCTTGTAGCAGTCGGAAAATACATTATTACTCCAGAAGTTATGGATATTCTTGCAAGTATGACAAGTGGAAATTCGGGGGAAATTAGATTGATTGACGCATTCCAAGTTTTACTTGAAAATAATCGACCTCTCTACGGGAAAGAGTTGCAAGGAGAATGGCTTGATACCGGCGATAAATTTAACTTTCTCAAAGCCACAATAAAGCTTGGTCTAAAGCACCCGGAGGTGGGGGAAAAGCTTAGGAAATATTTGAAGGAATTGAACTTAGAATAAGAGATCAAAACAACAATGGAATTAAGCAGGAAGACCATTGGCCGGACCTTGCTCCGTTTGACAGAGCGCCTGCGCGGAAGCGATCCGGCGCTGAAGCACGCCGCCGCCGAGCCACCTCTTCGATCGGAGTTGTTGAGCGCCGATCAGATGGAGCAGCATGGCATGACCCTCGCGGGCTGGCACAGGTTGAGCCGGGGGCGCCCGCGGGACCGGCTTCTGACGCGGCTGGCCGACAATGAAGGTGTTCTGCTTTCAGTTCACAGCCTGCTGACCGAGGCCGTCAAGGCATCCCGCCGGATTACTCCGGCCGGGGAGTGGTTGCTCGACAATTTCTATTTAATTGAAGAACAGATACGCACAGCAAAGCGGCACTTGCCAACAGGCTACAGCCGGGAGTTGCCGCGCTTGCTCGACGGCCCATCGGCCGGGCTTCCGCGGGTGTATGACATCGCGTTGGAAACGATCTCGCACGGCGATGGAAGGGTGGACCCGGAGAGCCTCGGCAGGTTTATAGCCGCCTACCAGACGGTGAGCATCCTGACGTTGGGCGAATTGTGGGCCATCCCTATAATGCTGCGCCTGGCGCTGATCGAGAATCTTCGGCGGGTTGCCGCAAGGATCGCCGCCGACATGATTGATCGAAACCGTGCCGGCCATTGGGCCGACCGGATGACGGAGATCGCCGCGAAGGACCCGAAAAGCCTGATTCTGGTGATCGCCGACATGGCACGGTCGGACCCTCCGATGGTGAGCGCGTTTGTTGCGGAACTCACGCGCCGATTGCAGGGGCAAGGCCCCGCCTTGGCGTTGCCGCTCACCTGGATTGAACAGCGGCTGTCCGAGTCCGGCGAAACCATCGAACAGTTGGTACGCTCGGAGAACCAGCAACAGGCCACGAACCAGGTTTCGATGAGCAACAGTATCGGCAGTCTCCGTTTCCTGGGCGCGATGGACTGGCGCGAGTTCGTCGAGACGATGAGCATTGTCGAGCAGACCCTGAGGCAGGATCCGGGCAACGTCTACGACAAGATGGATTTTGCCACCCGTGACCGCTACCGCCATATCGTGGAGAAGACAGCGAAGCACAGTTTGCACTCTGAGAGCGAGGTGGCGCTCCAGGCGATCCGGTTGGCCCATGAGGGGGCTGCTCTGAAAGGCGGCGGCGATCGCACGGCACATGTCGGTTTCTATCTGATCGACAAGGGATTGAGGCAGCTCGAACGAACGGCGGAGGTGCGTTTATCACCCTTTGAGGCCCTTGGCAAAGCCGGTCGCCGGTTTACTTTGTTGCTGTATGGCGGCACGATCCTGTTGGTTTCGGTGGTCTTCGCCGGGCTGCTGATGGTGAAGGCGCATGTCGGCGGGGTGCATGGCTGGCTGCTTGCACTCACGGGGATACTGTCGTTCCTGTGTGCCAGCCATCTTGCTGTTGCCTCAGTGAACTGGCTGGCCACGTTGCTGGCTACGCCGCATCCGCTGCCGCGAATGGACTTCTCCAAGGGGATACCGAAGGAATCGCGTACTCTTGTGGTAGTCCCGACTATGCTCACAAGCTTTCAAAACATCGAGGATTTGATCGATGCCCTGGAAGTTCGCTTCCTGGCAAATCGAGATGACCATCTGCACTTCGGCTTGCTGACCGACTCTCAAGATGCTCTCGAAGAAACGCTTCCTGAGGACGAACCGCTGCTGAGGCTGGCCGGGCAGAGAGTCCAAGAGCTCAATGAAAGGTACCGGAGTTCGGAAGAAGACATTTTCTTCCTTTTTCATCGCCCGCGCCGATGGAATCCCGCCGACCGGATCTGGATGGGTTACGAGCGTAAGCGGGGGAAGCTCGCGGACTTGAATTGGCTTCTGCGCGCCGGGCCGAACGCTAACCCCGTGGATCGCTTCTCGCTCGTCGTCGGTGAAACTGCGATTTTGGCGAACGTGAAGTACGTGATCACCCTGGACACGGATACGCAACTGGCGCGTGATTCGGCGTGGCAGTTCGTGGGAGCCATGGCGCACCCTCTGAATCGTGCGCGCTACAACGAAAAAGAACAGCGTGTCTGCGAGGGCTACGGCATCCTTCAGCCTCGGGTGGCGGTGAGCCTGCCCGGAGCGAACCGGTCGCGGTATGCGCATATGTGCGGAAGTGACCCCGGCATCGATCCTTACACGCGCGCCGTTTCCGATGTTTACCAGGACCTGTTCGGTGAAGGTTCGTTCATTGGCAAGGGGATCTATGACGTCGATGCGTTTGAGCATGCGATGAATGGGCGTTTCCCTGCCAACCGGATCCTGAGTCACGATCTTTTGGAAGGGTGCTACGCGCGGGCCGGGCTGTTGAGCGATGTGCAATTGTACGAGGAATACCCGTATCGCTACAGCGCGGATGTGAACCGGCGGCACCGCTGGATTCGAGGGGATTGGCAGATTGCGCAGTGGGTGATGCCGGGTGTTCCCGACGCCGATTCGTGCCTTCAGAAGAACCCGCTCTCGATGCTGTCCCGTTGGAAGATCTTCGACAACCTGAGGCGCAGTCTCGCGCCAGCGGCTCTGACACTGCTGTTGCTGCTGGGCTGGACAGTGCTGCCGGCAACCTGGTTCTGGACCTTATCGGTGATGGGAATAATCCTGATTCCTTCTTTGATCAGCGCTGTCCTGGACGTTGTCCGAAAGCCGGGCGATGTGACTTTGGGGCAGCACCTAGCCGCCACGGTGCGCTCTGCCGGCCGGAGCCTTGCTCAGGCTCTATTTACTCTCGTGTGTCTTCCCTACGAGGCATTCTTCAGCCTGGATGCGGTTTTGCGCACTGTTTGCCGCTTGCTGATCACACACCGGCGGCTTCTCGAATGGAACCCGTCGAGCGGTACGGATCGCAATGGCCGGACTGACCTCGCCGGTTCGTTCCGGACTATGTGGATCGCCCCGGTCATTGCCGCCTCTGCGGCCATTGCTCTCGCGCTATTGAGGCCGAGCGCATTAGTCGTGGCTTTGCCCATTCTGGGTCTCTGGCTTGCTTCCCCTGCTATCGTCTGGTGGATCAGCCGGCCACTGGCTCGCCGCGAAGCAACGCTCACGACTAAGCAAACCCTTTTTCTCCGGAAGCTCTCCCGGAAGACCTGGGCGTTCTTCGAAACATTCGTCGGCCCGGAAGATAATTGGCTGCCGCCTGATAATTTTCAGGAGCACCCCGCCGCCGTGGTCGCCCACCGCACCTCGCCTACCAACATGGGATTTGCCCTGCTGGCGAATTTATCCGCATACGATTTCGGCTACATTCAGGCCGCACAGCTCATCGAACGCACAGCGAATGCCTTCCGCACAATGGAAACTCTGGAGCGGCACCGTGGCCACTTCTATAACTGGTACGACACTCAATCTCTGAAGCCGCTGTTGCCCCTCTACATTTCGTCGGTTGACAGTGGGAATCTCGCAGGCCATCTGCTTGCCCTGCGGCAGGGTTTGCTCGCTCTTCCCGATGACAATATCCTTGGAGCACGCTTGTTCGATGGACTCAGCGACACATTGATGACTCTTTTGAATGTTGAGGGCGCCTCCGTTCCGGTCCAGTTTGCTCAACTTCAGAAGGAACTCGATCTCGCGGCCGGCTCCCCACCAGTCACGCTCGCGGCAGCACGGCTGTGCCTGGATCGGCTGGCAACGTCGGCCGAGGAGGCAGCCCGCCTCGCGGAGCGTGCAGATCCACGGATCGAGTTCGTAGCAGGCTCTGGCCGGGCCGCCGCCGAAGACACCGGCGAATCCGGCGCCAACCCGGCCGTCCAATTCGGGTGGTGGGCGCATACATTCGCCCGGCAATGCCGGGAGGCCCTCGACGAGATAGTTTTTCTCGCTCCGTGGATTCCGCTTTTGTCCTCTCAGAATAGACTTCAGGACTTTCACGGAATCGACGTGATCCCGACGCTGCGCCAGGTATCCAACCTTGAAGTGGATCTCCTGCCGGAAATCGAGCATAGGCTTACCCTGAAGGTGACACCGGAGGAGAAGGCCTGGCTTGATGAGCTTCGACCGCTCATCATGGAGGCGAGCCGGCGCGGGCGAGCCGGCGCGCCGGCGTGAGGATTGCGCATATCGAACGCCTTGCACTGCAATCAAACGAGCTTGCCCGCATGGAGTACGATTTCCTGGTCGATAAGGCGAGTCATCTGCTGGCTATAGGATACAACGTAAGTGAGCATCGGCGGGACGCCAGCTACTATGATCTACTGGCTTCGGAAGCGAGATTTTCCAGTTTCGTGGCGATTGCTCAAGGAGAGTTGCCCCAAGATAGCTGGTTCGCCCTGGGACGTCTGCTCACCACCGCCGGTGGAGAGCCCATCCTCCTTTCCTGGAGCGGGTCGATGTTCGAATACCTCATGCCGCTCCTGGTGATGCCGACATACGAAAATACGCTGCTCGACCAGACCTGCAAGGCGGCTGTGGCCAGTCAGATCGAGTATGGGAGACAATGCGGGGTGCCCTGGGGCATTTCAGAATGCGGCTACAATGCCATCGATGTTCATCTCAACTATCAGTACCGGGCATTCGGCGTACCCGGGCTGGGGCTTAAAAGAGGGCTCTCCGAGGACCTGGTAATCGCGCCTTATGCTACGGCGCTGGCGCTGATGGTGGCGCCCGAGAGCGCATGTCTGAATCTCGAACGGCTGTCCGCTGAGGGGTTTGAAGGAAAATACGGATTTTATGAAGCGATCGACTACACTCCTTCGCGCCTGCCGCGTGGACAATCGAGCGCCGTGGTCCGCTCCTTCATGGCACATCATCAGGGGATGAGTTTTCTCTCTTTGGCCTATCTACTACTGGGCCGTCCAATGCAGAAGCGATTCGAGTCGGAACCCCTGTTCCAGGCGACCATGCTGTTGCTTCAGGAGCGGGTTCCCAAGGCTACTGCGTTTTTTGCCCACACTACCGAGCTTGCCGAATTACACGCGGTTTCCAGTGGCGCAGAGACGCCGGTGCGTGTTTTCAACAGTCCGGACACGCCGGTTCCCGAAGTGCAGTTGCTCTCGAACGGCAGATACCACTTGATGATCACCAACGGCGGCGGCGGTTACAGCCGCTGGAAGGACATTGCCGTCACCCGTTGGCATGAAGACAGCACCTGCGACAACAGGGGTGCGTTCTGCTACATCCGGGACGTGACCAGCGGCAGTTTCTGGTCGACAACATATCAGCCTACGTTGAAACAATCGAAAAACTTCGAGACGGTTTTTTCTGAAGGGCGAGCCGAATTTCGCTGCCGTCACGACGACCTTGACGCCTACACCGAGGTCGTTGTTTCATCCGAGGATGACATCGAGCTGCGCCGAATCACTATCACAAACCGCACTCGCAAGCGTAGAGAGATCGACGTGACGAGTTATGCGGAAGTGGTCCTTGCGCCACCCGCCTCGGACGCACTGCATCCGGCGTTCAGCAATCTCTTTGTTCAGACCGAGATCCTCCGGCAACAGCGGGCGGTTCTTTGCACTCGCCGGCCCCGCTCCGTTGACGAGCAGGCCCCATGGATGTTTCACCTGATGGCCGTGCATGGGGCAAAAGTGGGGGAGGTTTCTTACGAGACCGATCGGATGCGTTTTATCGGCCGCGCAAACACTGTCGCCGATCCGCATGCGATGAACGGTTCATCGGCTCCCCCGGGGGCTCTTTCGGGCAGCGAGGGCTCGGTGCTGGACCCCATTGTCGCCATCCGGCATCGAATAACGCTCGATCCGGAAAAATCGGCAACGATAAATATTGTGTCAGGCATTGGCGAAACCCGCGATGAGTGCCTCGGCCTTGTTGAGAAATACCAGGATCGGCGCCTCGCGGATCGCGTCTTCGATCTGGCATGGACACACAGCCAGGTGCTCTTGCGCCAGATCAACGCGACGCAGGCCGACGCACAGCTCTACTGTCGCCTTGCCGGCTCTATTATCTACGCTAACGCTTCGCTGCGGGCCGACCCGAGCGTCCTCTTCAAGAACAACCGGGGACAATCCGGTCTGTGGGGGTACGCCATATCCGGCGATTTACCGATTGTGCTGCTGCAGATTGAAGATCCGGCAAATATCGACCTGGTGCGCCAACTCGTGCAGGCCCACGCGTACTGGCGTCTAAACGGACTGGCGGTGGACCTGGTAATCTGGAATGAAGATCACGGCGGTTACCGGCAACTCTTCCATGACCAGATCATGGGCCTCATCGCCGCAGGCATCGAAGCCAACGTGACGGATAGACCCGGCGGCATTTTCGTAAGACCTGCGGACCAGATAGCGGAGGAGGACCGCATCCTTATCCAAACGGTCGCTCGCGCCATCATCACAGACAGGCTGGGGTCGCTGGAGGACCAGATCAACGGCCGCAGTCCAGTGGAAGTTACCGTGCCCCTCCTTGCCCCGACCCGAACCCACCGTTCGGAATCCCTGGCGGTCGCCCCGCTGCCTCGCCACGATTTGAAGTTCTTTAACGGGCTGGGTGGATTCACCCCGGATGGGCGCGAGTACGTCGTTACCACCGCGCAAGGGCAGGTGACGCCTGCGCCGTGGGTAAACGTGCTGGCCAACCCGCAATTCGGGACCGTGATCTCAGAGAGCGGCAGTGCCTACACCTGGAGCGAGAATGCCCACGAGTTCCGCCTGACTCCCTGGGATAACGATCCCGTGAGTGATTCGAGCGGAGAGGCGTTCTACATACGTGATGAGGAGCGTGGCCATTTCTGGTCACCAACGCCGCTGCCTTGCCGCGGAATGACGCCTTACGTCACCCGGCACGGTTTCGGCTACAGTGTCTTCGAGCACACGGAGCGCGGCATCCGCTCCGAGCTGTGGGTTTACGTGGCCCTGGACGCACCGGTGAAGTTCGCGGTGCTCAAAGTGCGTAACGAGTCGGGACGATCCCGCCGGCTCTCCGCTACCGGATATGCCGAATGGGTCCTGGGCGACCTGCGGCCAAAATCGAGCATGCACGTGATCACCGAAATTGACCCGAAGACCGGCGCAATCTTTGCTCGCAACCCTTATAACACTGCGTTTCGCGATCGGACTGCCTTTTTCGACGTGGACGAGGCGTCTCGCACCGTAACCGGCGATCGGACTGAGTTTCTGGGTCACAATGGCACGCTGCGCGATCCTGCCGCCATGACGCGTATGCGCCTTTCGGGCAAGGTGGGCGCGGCCCTGGATCCCTGCGCCGCAATCCAGGTCAGCTTTGATCTGGCCGCCGGGCAAGAACGTGAGATTGTCTTCAGGCTCGGCGTAGGGCGAGATGCCGACGATGCCGCAAACCTGGTCAATCGCTTTCGAGGATCAGTCGCTGCGCGCGGCGCCCTCGATGTGGTGTGGCAGCACTGGACCCATTGCCTCGGCGTGGTAAATGTGGAAACACCCGACCAGTCCTTAAACGTGCTGGCCAACGGCTGGCTTTTGTACCAGACCCTGGCGTGCCGCCTTTGGGCACGAAGCGGATACTACCAGTCGGGAGGCGCCTTCGGTTTCCGGGATCAGTTGCAGGACTCGATGGCGCTCATCCACGCCAGGCCCCATCTCGTGCGCGAGCACTTGCTCCTGTGCGCGTCTCGTCAATTCCTGGAAGGAGACGTCCAGCACTGGTGGCATCCTCCAACGGGTCGGGGTGTGCGTACTCACTGTTCGGACGATTACCTCTGGCTGCCGCTCGCGACATGCCGCTATGTCCTCACCACCGGGGACACCGGCGTGTTGGATGAGCCCGTCCTCTTCGTCCAGGGCCGCCCTGTAAATGAGGATGAAGACTCTTATTACGATCTGCCCGGGCGCTCCGAAGAGGCGGCGAGTCTTTACGAACACTGTGTAATGGCCATCCTGAACGGCCTCAAATTCGGTGAACACGGCCTGCCGCTTATCGGTTCCGGTGATTGGAACGACGGCATGAACCTGGTGGGCGAGCACGGCAAAGGCGAAAGCGTATGGCTGGGATTTTTTCTATATGAAGTGCTCATTAGCTTCACCGAGGTTGCCCGCACGCATGGCGACGTGTCTTTTGCCGAGCGTTGCGTAAGGGAGGCGGCGGTGCTGGGCCACAATATCGAGGAGCATGGCTGGGACGGCGAGTGGTATCGCCGCGCTTACTTCGACGACGGCTCCCCGCTTGGATCGTCGGTCAACCCCGAATGCCGGATTGATTCGATTGCGCAGAGCTGGTCCGTTCTGTCCGGTGCGGGAGACGTCGAGCGATCACGCATTGCCATGGAAGCGGTGGACGAGCGGCTCGTTCGCCGCGAGCACGGGCTGGTCCAACTTTTGGAGCCGCCCTTCGACAAGTCGGCGCTCAATCCCGGCTATATCAAAGGGTACGTCCCCGGCGTGAGAGAAAACGGCGGTCAGTACACACATGCGGCCATCTGGGCGGCAATGGCCTTCGCTCGCCTGGGGGACAACCGGCGCGCGTGGGAACTCTTTAACATGATCAACCCGGTGAACCATGCAAGATCGACAGAGGAGACTGCCACCTACAAAGTGGAACCCTACGTCGTTGCAGCCGATGTCTATGCGGTGCCGCCCCATACCGGCCGAGGCGGCTGGACATGGTACACGGGTTCGGCTGCCTGGCTGTACAGGCTGATCGTGGAATCACTCCTGGGGCTAAGACTTGAAGTCGATAAACTGCATTTTACGCCCTGTCTCCCCCCGGATTGGGAGGGGTTCAAGATGCACTACAGGTATCGGGAGACGGTCTACCACATTGCCGTTCTACAAACGCAAACAGGCAGTGATGAAATGAGCGTCACAGTTGATAACGTCGTGCAACAAGACAAGGCGGTTCCCCTCGTTGACGACCATCGGGAACACTCGGTAGAAATAAGAATAAAAGCTTCGGAATGCACTTGACGCGTTCTGTAGACATCATTGTCAAATACCTCGAAGAGACCCGCATGCTTGTAGCCGGCCGAGAAGCGCAAGAGGTTTTTGATAAACCAACAATTTGAACTCAAAGCCCGCTGAAATTGACCCAATGATGTCGTCCTTTGACAGCGACCGCCCGGATGTTACCTGGAACACATGTGCAATACATCTTTTAGAAAGGGGTAGCGGATTAAATCCTGTACCACGTCTTCCGAATCACTGGAAAGCAGTTTCTGTCATTTTGTTCAGTTCCCGAGGTTTTTCACAGGGTGCAAACCCGCGCCAATCCAAGAACGTGCTTCTTGAAGATCCGAGATAAGTTTCTCCCGCTCTGCCTCAGCTTGTTTCCTTTCGGTGATGTCTCGAATCACGCTAACCAAGCCGCGAGTTTCATAGATAGTTGCTCCTCGGGAGTTCACCTCTACGGGGAGTCTGCTGCCGTCTTTGGACCTGTGAACTGCTTCGAAAAGAATACCGCGTGTGTCGGCCTCGGCAATCTGCTCGGCGGTTAGCTCCCGAGCATCGGAAGTGCGCAGGTCGTAGATACTCATTGTCAACAATTCCTCGTTGTCGTAGCCGTAAACTGTTGTTGCGGCGTCGTTGGCATAAAGGATACGCCCATCGTAAGGTCTTATGAAAAGGACAACATCTCTGCTGTAGGTAGCAATGTCTTGCAGGGCTTGTATATTTGCCAATGCCTTACTCAATGATTTTATAAGTTTTTCGTGCTCAATCTGTATTTTATGAAGTTTATCTCGTTTAATTATCAATTCATTCGTTCGTTCTTCAACTAATTGTTCAAGATGTTCTTCGTGTTGAATAAGTTTCAATTGTGAACGTTTACGTTCGATAGCATATCGAATGGAACGTTCTAGTAATCGTGGAGTGATTTCTGACTTATCTAAATAATCGTCAACTCCATATCCCATAGCTTTTAAATCAAGTTCATAGCTTCCATGGCCAGTAAGTAGGATGAGTGGAGTCTTTGTAGATTGTTTTATGGCCTCACTAATCAAATCCAATCCATTACCTGGATTGAGTTGATAATCAACTAGGCAGATATCATACGGATTTAGATGATTGTCTCTAATAATATTTAATGCGTCGGAATAGGCGTGAGCTAAAGAGATGGTTGATCTAGAATAATAAGTATTTGAGAACATCTCTTTTATCAGCACGTAATCATCATTATCATCCTCGATGAGCAGTACGTTTAGCATGTTTTGTGGACTGGTGCAGCTAGTGACTGGACTTTCTTTGGAATCATCCATGCAACGATCCTTTTTTTTGCAAGAAACTTACATATTCATTAGAAGTCCCAACGCTCACGGTGTCGACCATCCACAGAACTGGATGGTTTTCATAACTTCTAAGAAACTACTTGAACAGATTCAATGAGTTTCTTTGAAGATTGAACCCGTTCCACGGGTTGTGTGCTGGACAATTTACACCATTTTACAATCTGGACAGAATGCATCATGCCTCCTTTGTAGCTTTGCACTTCTGCTAAAGTTATCGAATATTGGATTGGTTGTCATCTTGTATCCGACTCTAAGAATAATGACTGAAGTGGTAAATACATTGAAGGCCGTATTTGGACAGGCTAGGAGGTGTATTCGGAAAAGAGGACATGCGCGATGACCCCCTTGCAAAGCCTATTAGGATAAACGATGACGGAATGCAGTCAGGCCAGGATTCGCTTTGTTCCAGAGTTTCAAAGCATCGACAGCACATTCTGGAACACCACTTGAACATTTTTTTGCATCATCGGTTGACGACCAATTCCACTAGAACCGAGATTATCTCAGCACTGCTTCCTGCTCGGAATCGCTAGCGCTAATCATCGGAATACGCTATCGCAGAGATTCCGGTTTTCTGGGACAATTTTCTTAGTGCCTGGGAATCCAGTCTAATGACCAGATCCTAAATCTCTATCATGCTTTCCTGCAGCAGGTCGATGTCTGCGATTTCATCTTCCAAGTAGGCTTTCAGCTTCTTCATAAGGCGGCTTTCGATCTGGCGCACGCGTTCACGGCTGATCCCGAACTTCTCCCCGATTTCCTGTAGGGTCAGGGGATCTTCGGCAAGAAGCCTCTTGTCAAATATCGCAGCCTCCTTGCCGTTGAGCCTCTCTCCGAAAAAACGCAATTTCTCATGGAGGATTGTCTTGGCTTCCTTGTCAGCCATCTGATCGTCGACGGGTAGGTCGTCCGAGGGCAGAAAAGATTTGTGCGTATCCTCTGAGTCCTCTTTAAGAGGGCTCTCGAGAGATATCTCCCAACTGTTGAGCCTTTGGTCCATTTCGACGACCTCAGACTCCTTAACGTCGAGCCTGTGACCGAGCAGCTTGGGGGAAGCCTCGATTCCCTGGCCTTCAAGCCTTTCTCTTTCCTTGCGCAGGTTGAAAAACAGTTTTCGCTGGGCCTGGGTCGTCCCGATTTTGACGAGCTTCCAGTTGTCCATTATGAACTTGATTATGTAGGCTTTGATCCAGAATGAGGCATAGTAGGAAAACTTATACCCCTTATACGGATCGAATTTATTCACCGCTTTCATTAGCCCTACATTGCCCTCCTGGATGAGGTCCATCAAATTCTGCATCCAGTATCGTTGAAAATCCATGGCGATCTTGACCACAAGCCTGAGATTTGCGGTGACTAGCTTGTTGGCGGATTCGATATCGCCCTTTTCACGATAGCGGATAGCCAGAACCATTTCCTCTTCTCTGCTGAGGAGCGGATATCGCTTGATCTCTCCTAGGTATAGGCGGAAAGGATCTAAGGAAACCGGCTGATATCTGTCCAGAATGTTTGTCGAGCTGGTTCCTTCGCTTTCCTGTGCCTTCGAAGCAATTTTTCGCTTTAAGGTAGAAACCTTCTTAATTTTCGCGTTGTCGAGCATCAGTCAGCTATCCTTTGCATGGTTACGTTTTACCAGTTCGCAACAATCGCCGCCATATAGCTTGCATCCGTTTTCTTTTGCAGCGCTTTTCTCCTTCATTTTTGCTGGTTGATGTCTATGGTCATAAATATCACCAGCCCGAGAAAATGAAATTAGGTCAATCGTTTATTTCTACTCACCACAACTGTATTTTCAGCAAGAAAAGGCTACTGCATGCAGCAGTGATGTGAGAATAGATTTCCATATCCAAGTATACGACCGCTACCTGCAGAGTGCTTCAGAAATGACCGGTAAGATACGTAGCGGACTGTTGGCTGACGTAAGGGTCCAGAGAAAAGATCTGTCGCCGGATAGAGGCTTCATGCCGATTGGAGAGACCTGATGGAACCTCTGGTAAAAATAAGTGCATAGTGATCTTTCCCCGAAAAAGTGGACAGGAGGTTAAGCACCTTGTTATGAAGAAATCATTATG
>OMOE01000073.1:0-13414 GCA_900290365.1 Syntrophobacter sp. SbD1
CCTGCTCACGGTTCTCTGTTCACTACCACCTGCTAGCCGCTGTAATCAGCCCTCGGAATGCCTTCGGGGTCGCAGGTCTGTGCCCCTCAGTCCTCAGTCCTAACTGGAGTTACGGGTCTGCGCGCCATAGGGCAAAGACCATGCGACCTGTTTTTTCATTATCGTTTGTTCATTCCTAATTCCTAATTGGTTTCACATTGCCGTTTCTCGTTGCCGCTTCTGGTTTCCGTTTCTCGTTGCCGTTTTTCGTTGCCGTTTGGCAGGTCCAAATCACCCAGCAGTATAATATTGCCTGATCATTGAGAGACTGAGGTTTCATCCGTGTCCATCCGTGTCCATCCGTGTCTGGAATTGACGCAGGCTTAAGCAGTGCGGCTATCTAAAAATATCTCGTAAGAGGAAGGGACCGTAACTCGTAACCCGCAACCCGCAACCTGCAACCCGCAACCCCGAACAAAGTGAGGCAGAGACTGAGGTTTCATCCGTGTTTATCCGTGTCCATCCGTGTCTGGAATTGAGAAATGAATCCAGACCTGATCCAAACAACCAGGCAAAAAAGATGTAAATGCAAAACGATGTTCGAACCTGGATCAAACCGGCAATCTCTTTGTCCCGACTGCGGCGCCCGTAAACGCAAACTGGAGCAACGCCGATATTTGAAAACATTTCGTAAGAAGAAGCGAACGTCGAGGACTTTGTCCATTCGTAATTCATAATTCCTAACCCGGATACGCCGGAACCAAAAAGATTCACCGCAGTGGTCGCAGAGACCGCTGAGGAAACAAATTTAGCAAACAATTAGCGAACAAATTAAACCAACAATTTAAGTTGACCGAGGTCTATGCATGCACTGCCAACGCGCAGTTTTCCTGAATCTTGGCATACAGGTCACTATAAGTTATCGTTTTCTCGGCGATCTCCGCCTTCTCTGCGGTCAGTCCTCTAAAATTCAACTGCATGGGGGCAAAGTGCGCAGAGGCCTCATTTCTTTTGTTGGTTTTTCTTGCTGTCTGTCTATTTGCTCTTTCTCTCTGCGGTCTCCGCGATCTCTCAAAATCGACCGTGGGCCTCCCGATCAAATCGTCGGATTGCGGCCGGGTTGTCAATCGGTGAATCGCTTTTAGTCTTTTGGTTGCGGCACTGGCTGCTCTGTGTCTCGCAGCCTGCCCCGGCAGAGCTTCTGAGCCGGGGGTGAACGTACGGAAAAGCGAACCCGAACGAAGTGAGGTCGAGGACTTTGTCCATTCGTAATTCTTAATTCTTAATTGATCTTATGCGGCTGTTTTTCACAAAGGGCATTGTAATGATATCGGTGACTTGCACCCATTTGCTCAGTATTCCCTCTGTATTATCAGAGAAACCTCCACGTGCGCTGTTGAACTGATGGGTTGAGGATTATTTCTCACCCCTCACTGTTCATGGGCACTTTGAAAACCGTCTTAAAGGTAAGCCGGGGAATTACGGACAGGGAAAACCTTAACGGGGGCTTTTCCATTCGTAATTCGTAATTCCGGCAGGCGCCTTTTTCAGCACCTTGTTAGTGCCGGGTTGACAGGCCACGGGAAAAAAAGTAGTTTCAAATCCGACAGATACTTCGACTGCAAACCTGAAGCATGGAGTGGAAATGTTCACTATTCTCGCGTACTTTCTGAAGGCCCTTGCAGATGTTTTGCACATCGTCCTCTATACATACATGCTCATTGTTATCGCCCGCGCGATCCTTTCCTGGGTAAGCCCCGACCCTTATAATCCCATCGTACGGTTCCTCTACAATGCGACGGAACCTGCCCTTTTCCGCATCCGCAGGCTGCTGCCGTTCGACTTGGGTGGAATCGATATCACCCCCATGTTGCTAATCCTCGCAGTCATATTTTTGGACAGGTTTATTCCGCCGACCCTCTACACAATGGCGGCTTATTTGAGCGGCATTTAGCCCTTTTCGCGCCCCCGGGCTGGAGTGAATTGATGGAAACACCAGACATTGAAGAGAAAAAATTTCGCAGGCGCCTGATGGGGCTTGATCCCGATGAGGTGGAAGCCTTTTTGAGGCCTCTGTGCGAAGAGAATCATCGCATCCAGGAGGAAAACCAAAACCTGAGGAAGGACATCGAGGCCCGGGAATCGGAAATAAGAGAGCACAGGGAACGGGAGAAAACCATTCGTGCTGTGCTCGTCAGCGCGCAAAAGAGTGCTGAGCAGATTAAGTCAAACGCCGAGCGCGAGGCCAGGCTGATCATATCCGAGGCCGAGGTTAAAGCCGAAGGGCTCCTCAACGAGGCCGCCAATCGCCTTGCCCGAATGGAGCAGGAAATATCTGAGTTGAGGCGGAATCGAATCCAGTTCGGGGCCAGAATGAGATCGCTTCTGGACTCTTTCCGCCAGATCCTCGATGATGACGGGAAAGATGCTCCGCGTAAATTCGAGGAAAAACAGGACCAGCCCTAACAAACCTGAAAATAATGGAGTCGATCTGATGTCTGTAAAAAAAGAGCTGCTTGAAATCCTCAGGTGCCCTAAATGCAAAGGGCCGATTCATCCAAATTCCGATGAGACCGGCCTCATCTGCGAGCAGTGCAGGCTTATGTACGAAATCCGGGAAGATATCCCGATTATGCTGATCGACGAAGCAAAACCGATATAAAGGCAGTCGCGAGTGGCCGGGGTCGGTGGTCAGCAAAAAACCAATATAAAGGCGGTGGTCGGTGGACAGTGGTCGGAAAAGACTGACGACTGGCGACTGACAACTGACGACTACTTTAATGAGTCAGCCCAAAGAACCTGATCCAGCCAAGCTCATAATCCGGTTTTTGTTCGGCGATTCCGGCGCCCAACTGGAAGCTCTAAACATACTCGTATCCGATTTCGGACCGATGGACTTCCTCTCAGCGCCCGGCGCTTTCCCGTACACAACCTATTACAATAATGAAATGGGACGGGGGATTCGCAGGCAGACCGCATGCTTTCTAAACCTCGTCGCTCAGCAGTCCCTGCCGGATATCAAGCTGCGAACCAATGAAATTGAAGCCGCCCTCTCACGCGATGGAAAACGGCAGGTTAATATCGATCCGGGATTTCTTAGCGCGGAGCGCTTCATCCTGGCGACCGGGAAAAATTATACTCACAGGGTTTATCTTCGCGACGGGATCTATGCCGATCTTACTCTCATTTATCAAAAAGGTGCTTACCGCCCACAGGCCTGGACATATCCGGACTGTCTTGAACCGGAGTTCCTGCATTGCCTGGAGGTCCTGAGAAAGAAGCTCAAGTTTCAGCATGACGGGATTTTGCCGCGATGATTGTAAAAAGGTGCCAATGAGATGATCAGACCTGAACAGAAGAAACTTTTCGCCGTTATCGGAAACCCCGTGGGCCACAGCCTCAGTCCCGTTATGATGAGCGCGTGCTTCGAGGCGCTCGGTATTGCCGCGATTTATGCCGCTTTCTATGTCGATGAGCTTGAAAGTGATCTCAAACTCCTGCACAAAACGGGTTTTAGCGGGCTGAGCGTAACCATTCCATACAAGGAGATGGTATGCCGCCTGGCCGAGCGAATCGACGAGACTGCGGAACAGATCGGCGCCGCAAACACCCTTCGCAGGACAAGCCTCGGTTGGGAAGGGTGCAATACCGACTGGATCGGTGCTTTGCGGGCCCTTTCGGCCGTCGGTGACGTCTCCAGCCGCAGCGCCCTTATCCTGGGCGCCGGAGGGGCGGCCCGAGCGGTGGCCTATGGCCTGAAAAGGGCCGGAGCAACGGTAACGATCTCGAACAGGTGCATCGGGCGTGGCAGCACTCTGGCAAAGGAACTCAAAAGCGAATTCATCCCGCTGAACATGCTCGGCGAGACGGCAGCAAACTTTGATATAGTCGTTCAATGCACTTCTGTCGGACTCAAGGACGCTGATGCCTCCCCTATCGCCTTCGATACGTTTTTTAAACCCGAAATGACCGTAATGGACATTATCTACTCTCCGCCAATGACAGCCTTTTTGAAAGCTGCCGGGAATGCGGGATGCACCGTTGTGTCCGGCCTGGAAATGCTGCTTTATCAGGGGGCCGCTCAGCTCGAATGGTGGTTGGAGCGTCCGGTCTTCGATACTCCCGCCATCGCTGCAATGCGACGCGCCCTTCTAGCCGCCGCCGAAGGCGGCGGCGAACCCGGCCGGCGGTCCCACGGTCTGGAAGAAGCCGCAAAATGAAGAAACTCTCTAAAGCGATAAAACCGGTTTCGAAGATAGACGCCAAAATCCGACTGCCGGGCTCCAAGTCGATAACTCACCGTGCTCTCATAATGGCCGCCCTTGCTGCAGGACCAGGGCGGTGGGACCGCCATCCAGGATCGCCACTCAAACCTTCGGCGGCGGCAGTGATAGGCAACCCGCTGAGGGCCGAGGATACGCTGCTTACCGGCGGCGCGCTGGAGGCCCTTGGCGCAACGATCGAATGGGGCCCCGATTCGGTTCGGGTAATACCGCCTGCTTTTCGCTGGAGGCAGCCCGATGGGCCGATCTTTCTCGGAAACAGCGGCACGAGCGCCCGCTTGCTTCTTGCCGTTTTTTCGGCCGGGAGTGGAAAATTTGTGCTCGACGGAACTCCGCGCCTTCGCCAGCGCCCGGTCGGTCCGGCGGCTGAAGCCCTCCAAAAGCTCGGTGTAAAATTGCGCTGGATCGGGGAGCCGGGGTTTCTTCCGGTCGAAATCGACAGCAGGGGACTAAGCGGTGGGGATGTCTATGTAAATGCTTCTGAAAGCAGCCAGTTTTTATCCGGGGTCCTGATTGCCGCCCCATGCGCGCTCGGAAAAGTCCGCGTGGAATGGTCGGAGCCTGTTGCCTCCTGGCCTTACGTCGAAATCACACTGGGGATGATGAAGGAAGCGGGGATAAGCTTTGAGCGGCAAGCCTCCAACAGGGTCGCGATCCCGGCGCCCCAGGCGTATGCGCCCCGCAGTTTTACCGTCGAGGGAGACTGTTCTTCAGCCTCCTATTTCTGGGGGGCCGCCGCCCTCACGGGCGGGCAGGTATTGACCTCGCCCGTTTCGCCCCGATCCATTCAGGGGGATTGCCGTTTTCTGAATGTTCTGGGTAAAATGGGCTGCCGCATCGAGTGGCAGGGTGAAGGGGTGCGGGTAATAGGGCCGGAGCAGCTCCTGCCTGTTGACGTCGATATGAACGAAATGCCTGACATGGTGCCCACACTCGGTGTCCTTTGTGCATTTGCAAACGGAACGTCCCGCATCCGCAACGTGGCGCACCTGAGAATAAAGGAGTCCGACCGGCTGAGCACGGTGGCGGCTGGTTTGAAGGTGCTCGGAGTTGAGGCCCGGGAACTATCGGATGGGCTGATAATAAACGGAGGCGTACCCCTCGGTCCGCCTTCAGGGCCGATTTCGGCTTTCGACGACCACCGCATCGCGATGGCCTTTGCTCTTGCCGGTCTGCGGTTAAACGGAGTGGTCATCGATGGAGCCGAATCCGTCAGCAAATCTTTCCCTGAATTTTGGGACGTTTTCGAAAGCCTGGGGAAGGAGCAAGTTTGACTTAGTCCTCTGTATGATCTAGAATATGACTATGATCAAGATCAATATCCATGAAGCAAAAACTCATCTCTCCCGCTACCTTGAAAAAGTGAAGCAGGGCGAAGTTATTCTGTTATGCAACCGGAACGAGCCGATCGCGGAAATTCGCCCGATCGGGGCACAAAGGCGTCAGTCGCGCCCCATAGGACTTGCAAAGGATATCTTTACCGTTCCGGATTCTTTTTTTGAGGAACTGCCCGAAGAGACAATGGCCCTTTTCCGGGGAGAAGGGTCTTGAAAATTCTGTTGGATACGTGCTCATTCTTGTGGATAATTTCGGATAGCCCCGATTTGTCAGTTATTGCCCGCAGGCAGTTTTCCGATCCCGATAACGAGGTGTTTTTGAGCGCTGCTTCCGCATGGGAAATTATTATCAAAAACAGTCTGGGGAAACTTCCTTTGCCTGACCTCCCTGAAGAGTTTATCCGCTCATCGCGCCTAAGCCATTTCATTGAGACATTGCCCATTGATGAAGAATCGGTTTTGCAGCTCTCCAGGCTGCCGCAATATCATAAAGATCCCTTTGACAGGATCATAATCTGTCAAGCTGTTGCACACAGCATGACTGTTCTAACTCCCGATGTGAAGATTCGTCAGTACCCCATAAGGACTTTGTGGTAAAGCCGAGTCTACGGGACGCGTGTTATGACAGCAAAGGGAACTTTGAGGTGAATCAAAATCATCATGAGAATAGCCCTTTTAATTTGTTTCATATTTATTTTGTTTGTCGACACGGCCGTGTTCGCGGCAGGGTCTCAAATTCAAGCCTCCTCTGAAAAACTTCCCGTTATGAAATCTGAAATCCCGGACGCCGGCGCTTGTCAACAGGCCATTGAAAAACTGGGCAGAGCCGCTGGAAACTCAGGGGTTCTTGTGGTCTCTGTTCCATCGGGGGAGGTTGTCTGTGAGTCAAGGTCCAAAGAGGTGTTTGTTCCCGCTTCACTGATGAAGCTGCTGACCAGCTATGCCGCCCTCAAGAAGTTGGGGCCTTCTTTTCGCTTTGAAACAAAAGTTCTGGCCGCCGGAGCGCCGGTGGAGGGAGTAATTGCCGGCGACATATGGATAAAGGGAAGCGGCGATCCTCTTTTCGGTTCGGACAGCGCCCTGCAGCTGGCGAATACGCTCAGGCAAAGAGGGATAAGGCAAATCCGGGGCGGTATTTTTGTGGACGACAGCTTTTTTCAGCCATCATCGGAGCGGATCTGCCTGGATAGTGACTGCGTTGGTTTATATAACCCTGTGGTTTCGGCTGCGGCAATCGACTTCAACACGTTAACCGTGAAGATCAGCATCCCCTCGAAAGCCCGCAGGGTGGCAGATTCGGGCCTGGCGGACGGTTATGTGCAGGTGAGCGGCAAGGCAGAAAATTCGGGCAAAAGGGGAGCAAGCTCCCTTTCGCTTCACTCTAATGGAGCAACCGGCAACGGTGAGGAACAATTCCAGCTCTCCGGGCGCGCCTCGGCGGGAAGTCACGCCCGGGAGTTTCGATTCAATGCGGCTGATCCTGCCGGTCTTTTTGCCCATTCGATGCGGTCGGCCCTTGAGCGCGCCGGTGTAAAAGTGCTTGGCGCCGGGGCCAGGGGGGGTAAAGCTCCCCCCGGCGCCGAAGTGATCGCGGTTTATGACTCGCCTACGCTCGAGGAATTGATATCGGGTATGAATAAATACAGCAACAACTTTATGGCTGAAATGTTTTTGAAGTCCCTGGGGGGCTATGTTTCAGGCGCCCCTGGCGATTCCCTGAAGGGAATTGCCGTCCTCAGGACTACTCTCAAGGAAGCCGGTATTCCGAATGAAATCGGGAGCATCGACTGCGGGTCCGGACTCAGCCGTTTTTGCAGAATAAGCCCCCGAACATTCTGTCGTCTGCTTGTCTCCGCATGGAATGACAACGGCATAAGAGAAGATTTCATATCTTCAATGGCGGCCAACGGTGGGCAGGGTACTCTAATGAGAAGAATGCGCACGCCGGGGCTTACCGTGAGAGGCAAAACGGGAACCCTTAAAGATGTGATCGGGTTCGCCGGGTATGCAACGGGTCCCTCGGGCAGGACCTACGCCGTTGCGATCATGCTCAATGAGGTGCGGGACAGGTTCAAGGCAAGGGAGGCTGTAGACTCCCTGCTGGAACAGGTGGCTTTTTCCGGCTTGTAAGATGAGCTCGGTGAAGGTTTATGTTTTATATTGACTTGCCGGTATTCGATAGTATCCTGAAATCGCCATCCCAAGGCAACGTGACTGCTATTTCCCTTTCTGTTCTTATTCCTCTGCCCTGTCGATTTTCTTTGGGGAAAGGTCCCTGAGCCATTGTTTTGCTTACCTAAGGAGGAGGAGATTTTATGGAAAAGTATTTAAGGTGCGTTCTTTTTTTGACCCTCTCTCTTTTGCTTCTCCTGCCGGCGGCGGCTTTTTGCCAGGGTTCCCAGGGTTCCATTAAAGTGGGAATCATTCTGCCGGCAACAGGCGAGAAAGCAAAATTCGGGGAGATAGAGAAAAAATCCTTCGAAATGGCCCTGGAAGAAATTAACGCGGCTGGAGGAGTAAACGGCAAAAAGCTCGAGTTCTTGTACGAAGACGATACGGGCAGACCCGATGTGGCAAGAAGCGCCGCGGAAAAATTGATCACCCAGGACCAGGTCGCCATGCTGGGGGGCGGTTATGGCAGCTCGGAGACCTTCGCCATCGCTGGTGTTGCTCAGCAGAACCGGGTCCCCTTCCTGGTTAACACCGGTTCCGACAACAAGATCACCGAGATGAAGTGGAATTATATATTCCGTCTCAACCAGCCGGTAAGCGATTATCCGCAGGGTTTGGAATCTTTCATGACAGACATCGTAAAGCCTAAGACGGTGGCAATTCTCTATGAGAATACCAACTTCGGCTCTTCGGGTTCGAAAGAATTCCAGGAAACCTGTAAGAAGATGAACCTAAAGGTAGTGCTAAATGAAGGCTACCAAAGCGGAGGAATTGATTTCAAGCCCATCCTGGTCAAGGTCAAACAGGAGAATCCCGATATCGTATACATGATTTCTTATCTCATGGATGCTTCGCTCATCATGAAGCAATCCATGGAATTAAGACTCACCCCGAAAATGTTCGTAGGGGGAGGCGCCGGTTTTACATTGCCCGAGTTTGCCCAAAATGCGGGTAAAGCAGCAAACATGGTCTTTTCCGCGACGCTGTGGTATCAGACTCTTCCCTATCCAGGCGCCAAAGAGTACTACGATAAATTCGTAGCCCGCAACAAAATGCCCACCGAGTACCATGGGGCCGAAGCATACTCGTCGGCCTATGTTATTGCGGACGCCCTCAAAAGGGCGAAGTCAACAAGCCCTGACGACGTGCGCGAATCGCTCGCCGGCACCGATTTGATGACGGTTTTCGGTCCGGTCAAGTTCATCGCATACGAGAACATGACTAACCAGAACAAGCTTCCGACCTACCTGGTGCAATGGATTGATGGGAAACTTGAACTTGTTTGGCCTAAGCAAACGGCCTCTAAACCATACGTGTACCCCGTAGATTGGGAAAAAGCCTGGAAATAGGGCGGTGGGACCGCCGGCCGGGTTCGCCGCTGCCTTCGGCGGCGGCTGGAAAAATCGGCGGTAAGCATCGTTTGCGGTCGATAAGGATTGGTTAATGGAAGTATTCATTCAGACGCTGGTCGCAGGGATTCTGATCGGCGGTGTCTATGCCCTAATCGGACTGGGCATGACCCTGATAATGGGCGTAATGCGCATCATCAACCTGGCCCATGGCCAACTGATGATGGTGGCCATGTACATTACGTTCCTTCTGTATGAATACCTGGGGCTCGATCCCTATTATGCGCTGCTCATCGCCCCTCCAGCGCTCTTCGTGCTGGGCGTGGCAATCCAGAAGTACCTTCTTAATCCTCTGCTCGAAGTCGATTCGATAATCCCTCAAAATCAAATCCTTATGACCGTCGGCATTGGAATGGTGCTGACCGAGACGATGCGGTTCATATTCCATTCCGACTATAAATCCGTAAAAACGTCTTACAGTTCGGCCACTTTCATGATCGGCTCCATTTGCTGGAACGTTCCCATGGTCGTGGCCTTCGGACTTGCCGTGCTGCTCACCGCCTGTCTTTTCCTCTTCCTGCTCAAGACAGACACCGGAAAATCCGTTCGCGCCACAGCCCAGAATAAAGACGCAGCCCTGATTATGGGTATCAACGCCGAATGGATAACCCAGCTCACATACGGACTCGGCGCAGCCATGGCCGCCGCGGGCGGTACGCTGCTTCTGCCGATCTACTATCTTTTTCCGGATGTGGGGGCGCCCTTCACGTTGAAAGCGTTCATAATAACCGTTCTGGGCGGAATGGGCAGCACGGTGGGCGCCATTTTAGGCGGTCTTGTCCTGGGAGTGGCCGAATCTCTCGGGGCCACCTATATTTCGATGGCGCTCAAAGACGCTGTCGGCATGGTCATTTTTGTTCTCGTTCTCCTGTTTTTGCCCGGCGGTCTGAAGACTCTTACAAAAGTATGATCCGCAGGATTTGGGGAATGATGAATGATGAATGATGAGAGATGAGAGAGACAAACAGGAATGATGAATGATGAATGATGAGAGATGAGAGAGACAAACAGGAATGATGAATGATGAATGATGAGGGAGACAAACAGATTTTTTATTCAGCACTCATCATTCCGCATTCATCACTCTTTTTAATGGAGGAGAACGCCGGATGAAACACCGGCCTGCATTGACGGCACTGGGCGTGCTCGCGGTTCTTGCAATCTTTCCTTTGGTGATAAGTTCCGATTATTACAGACACATTGTCATTATCGCGCTGATGTGGGTGGTAATCGGCTCCTCATGGAACCTTCTCGCGGGGTATACCGGCCAGATTTCTTTCGGACACGCCATCTTTTTCGGAGTAGGGGCTTATTCGGCGGGCATCTGCACGACGAAGCTCGGAATCTCCGCCTGGTGGGGTATGCTCTTGGGCGGTCCGCTGGCCATGCTGTCGGGACTGCTCCTCGGGTGGATATGTTTCAGGCTGCGCGGGTCCTATTTCAACCTGGCCACCCTGGCCATAGGCGAGGTCTTTCGCCAGGTTGCGATTTTTTGGAGAGATCTCACCGATGGAATGCAGGGAATCCTGATTATCACCACGTTTCGCTCCAAGGTGATCTACTATTTCCTGGCATTGGGACTTGCGGCGCTGTGCGTGTTTACGATAAGCCGGATCATGAAATCCAAATGGGGATTCTATTTCATAGCTATCCGCGAGGACCAGGACGCTGCCGAAGCCATGGGCATAAGCTCGTTCAGGTACAAGAGCCTCTCGCTGGCGGTCAGTTCCTTCTTCACGGGTCTTGCCGGGGCCTTCTACATGAACTACATGGGTTTCATCGACCCGGAAGTCGTGTTCTCCCTTTATTTTATCTCTATCATGGCAATCCTGGTCGCTATCATCGGCGGGGCCGGAACGATATGGGGCCCGGCGGTGGGCGCCTTCATCATGGTGCTGCTGCACGAACTTTTCAGGAGTTCCTTTTTCGGATACGCCCCAAAGTGGGTCAGCAGCACTCACGCCCTGGCGTTCGGACTGCTCGTTATCCTGGCTATCAGGTTCATGGCTAATGGAGTGGTAGGGGATTTGCCCCGGATTTTCAACCTTTGGACCAGAAAAGAGCCAATTCCTCCGGTAGAGGAGGGAAGCGGATTATGAGCTTTTTTCAAACCAAGCACCTGACCAAGGCCTTTGGGGGGCTGATAGCGGTAAACGACCTCAGCTTCGAGATTGAGGAAGGAGAGATATTTGGACTTATCGGTCCAAACGGCTCGGGAAAAACGACGGTATTCAACCTGATCTCCGCTTATTACCCGATTACTTCCGGCGCCATTCATTTCAGAGGCAGGGAAATCAATGGGATGCCCACGTGGAAAATCTGCAAGGAAGGGATCGGAAGGACCTTTCAGATAGTAAAACCTCTTCGCCGAATGACGGTTTTGGAAAACGTCATGACTTCCGCCTTTTGCAGAACTGCCAATTTTGGTGTGGCAAAAGACAGGGCCGTTGAGGTGCTCCATTTTTGCGAAATGGAGAAAAAGCTGGATTTTTCGGCAAGAAGCCTCACCATCGGAGATCGAAAACGATTGGAAATTGCACGCGCGCTCGCCACCGAGCCCAAACTGCTTCTGCTGGACGAAACTATGGCGGGCCTTACGCCCCAGGAGCAGGCCGAGGGCGTCCTGCTTATACGCAAAATCAGGGATTCGGGAATTGCGATCATCATTGTCGAGCACATAATGCAGGTGATCATGAATCTTTGTGACCGCATCCTCTGCATCAACTACGGCCAGGAAATAGCCAGGGGAACACCGCCCGAAGTCGCCAACAACCAGGCTGTCGTTGAAGCTTATCTCGGAAGGGATTGAAAATGCTCCGGGTCGAACATGTGGACGCCGGTTACGGGGACGTGCAGGTGCTTTGGGACGTCTCTTTCAATGTGGCCGAAAAGGAATTCGTGGTTCTTGTCGGTGCAAACGGGGCGGGCAAAAGCACCATAATGAGAACCATCTCGAGTCTCGTCCCGCTCGGCGGTGGACAGATCTGGTTCGAGGACCGGCGCCTTGACCTGGTCAAACCGTATAAAATCGTGGAACACGGTATAGCTCATGTTCCGGAGGCGCGGCAGCTTTTCCCCGATATGAGCGTGCTGGAAAATCTCGAACTCGGGTCTTTGACTCCACAAGCCAAAGCCAGGCGCAAGGAAACACTCGAATGGGTCTTTGAACTTTTCCCCCGGCTCAAGGAACGAAGGAAACAAATGGCCGGCACAATGTCGGGCGGAGAGCAGCAGATGTGCGCGATCGCCCGGGGGCTGATGTCAAGGCCGAAATTGATCATGTTCGACGAACCCTCGCTGGGCCTTTCTCCACTGCTGACCCAGGATATCTTTCGGCTTGCCCTCCAGATTCACGGACAGGGGATCACCATCCTCATGGTGGAGCAAAACGTAAAGCAGACCCTGGCAATTTGCGATCGCGCCTACGTTCTCGAAAATGGAAGAGTCATCCTGGAAGGAAAAGGCGTTGAATTGCTTGAAAACCAGCAGGTCAAGCAGGCCTTTTTGGGGATCTGAGCGCCGAGCCGCCGCAAGCCGGAAATGTAGGATCCCATTAGCTCCCGCCCTGCGCAATGAGTGCCGTAATCTACAGAACCATCCTGCAATCGGCATTTAGAGCTTGAGCCAGCTTCCTGGCGTTTTCCTTACCAAGCCATATCCGATGTGTTGGTATCAGCCAGTTTGCGATGTGCGCCTCGATGCGCGGCAGGCGCCCCGCACGATTTGCCGATCGAGTGCATTGGGATGGTTGTGGTGCGCCTGGATGGAAAAGGTGGAGAATTGATTGAAAACCGGCAGGTGAAGCAGACCTTTTGGGGAACCAGTCTGGGTCCTGCCGTTTTATGGTTTGCTTGGACCGGGTTTTTTAGGCCGGCGTTCAACAGGAAGCAGGCTTAGTTAGCGACCGCAGGAAGGACCCGAAGGCGGAAGGTGGTGAGCCTTGCGGCTGCCAGCGATCTTCCGAGCATCCGGGACCTGTGCTTTGACTTCTTGCAGTCGGTATTTGCGTGATCCTGTGAATCGATCCAGAATTTTGTCTGCCAGCCAATCTAATTTGTCACGCACATGTTCCAATATATCCGCCATCCTACCCTCCTTATTCAGGTTCTAAAAAGAAGATAAACATCCGGATCGATTGGCGCATGATTAAAACAGTGGTCAGTGTAGCAGGGAGGGGTGAGGGGTGGAAAACAACGGCCGGGGGTTAAAAAAGGAGAAAGCCAGGGGCGGGGGG
>OMOE01000073.1:13424-14414 GCA_900290365.1 Syntrophobacter sp. SbD1
GGGTGAGGGGTGGAAAACAACGGCCGGGGGTTAAAAAAGGAGAAAGCCAGGGGCGGGGGGTCCTGGCTTTCCGGGGTGAATAGCTAATGATACAAAGAACCTAAACTTCAAGGGAGAGGGCATTCCTCTGGAAAAAGATAATAGCAGATTTTTTCCTTTCGAATATCAGGTCTGGACTGTATTTTGGACTACACGATACAGTATAAATGGGGGTCGATTTCTACTCGGTATGGTTCAGGAAAATATTCGAGATGAAGGGGCGGTTGCCAAGCCTCTTGCTAAGGAGGAATTTTTCGCACATGAAAAACATGGTCAGGAAAACATTATTAAATCTTACCGGATCCATTCTGTTGATTGTTGCCGTTTCGGGATGCGCCGGCCTGCCCGGCAAGGGCGGTGTTGCTCCCGGACCTTCGCCGGCTGAGGTCAAATTGATGGAAGAAAATAAAGCGCTTGACTCGGTAAATGAACAGTCGTCGGGCTTTTATGCCCAACTCAATGCGTTAATCGAGGATATCGCCGAGCTTCGAGGACGGCCTTACTGGAACGATTTTGAACAGGTGCTGCTTGAATATCCTTCGTTGCGAGACCCTGACAATGAGGCTCAGACAACTCCAGAAATGAAGTCACGGTATTTGGCGCTGAGCGAGAAGTGGAAAATTCCCTGGACGCAAATGCTCGATGACTACACTGCCCTTGTAGACAAGTGCACGATACTGGAGGCAAGAAAACTGGCAGTACGGGAAAAGCTGCTCTCAGTACAGGCCGGGTACATAGCCGTGGTTATCATGGAAGCATCTGCCGGCCATGAAAAGCAGGGAAAGGAAGTATATTCGGTGGTCGAAGCGCTGGATAAATCCGGCGCAGAACTGGATTCCTACCAGCCAGACGACTTGGGGCTCTATCCTGCCGGGTCGAGACGTTAGCACCTGTTCACCACAGAGCTTGCTATATTGCAGTAAGCCTTGCATTTGACTGAAAACGGCTATA
>OMOE01000102.1 GCA_900290365.1 Syntrophobacter sp. SbD1
CATCCACTACTCCTTGCCGGCTTTGACCGGCGCACTAATCGTTCACCAGAGTACGCAAAAATAAGCTTTAGACAGGATTAACAGGATTAGGACGCGAAAAGATGAGATCCGTCAGACAGCCGCAGCGAAAATCCCCAGCTAACATAGACTGGCAGTCGGCTTTAAAAATCGGTTGTTTTTTGAATCCTGTGAATCCTGTTAATCCTGTCCAGGATTTTGATTTTTCGGTGATCTTTCTCCAGCCTGCGGCTATTATGAAGAAGTAAACGGTTGTGTTTACATTTAGAGAACGAAAGGGTGACAATGAATAGCCGTCAGAGGTTTTTGGAAGTGATGCACTTTGGCAACCCTGATCGTGTTCCTTATTTCGAAGAAGGGATAAGGGATGAGGTTTTGAAAATCTGGCACAACCAGGGGCTTGCACGCGGGGTTGATATTCAGAGTCTTTTTCCCTTTGACCGTCTTGAGGAACTGGAGCCCGATGTAGATCCTTTACCAACGATTGGAAATTGGCCTGCCTCACTTTCCCAATTGAATGGTTTTCAAAAAGCCTTGGATCCGCATGATGAGAGCCGCCTTCCGAAAGATTTGGCGGCTCATATAACGGCAGGCGGAACGCGTGAGTACACTCTTTTCCTGCGTGTAAATCGCGGTTTTTTCCTCTCCATGGGCGTGCGCGGCTGGAACCGGTTTGCAGAGGTAGTTGAGGCGCTCGTATTGGATCCACAATTCGTGCACAAGAGCATGTCAATTCAATGTGAATTTGCAGCCAAACTTGCTGAACGTGTGCTTCAGACTGTTGAAGTGGACGCGGTTGTGTTCAGCGAACCTATCGGCGGTAATGACAAGCCGTTGATTTCACCAAAGATGTATGAAGAATTTGTGCTCAAAAGCTATGAACCGATTTTGGCCGTGATAAGACGATATGGTGTGAAAACCATAATATTTCGCACTTATGCAAATGCACGCCTACTGATTCCCAGTATACTTAAATGGGGATTTAACTGCCTATGGGCCTGCGAGGTGAATGCGGAAGCGATGGACTATCGTGATCTTCGTAAAGAGTTTGGGCGGGATTTGCGGCTCATTGGAGGCATTGATCTGGATGCGCTTCGGATAGGCAAGGATGCGATTAGACGGGAGATCGAAGATAAAATCCCCGCGCTTTTGACTCAGGGCGGATACGTTCCCCTGGCTGACGGCAGGATTCGTGAGGATGTATCCTTTGACAATTATACTTACTATAGGCGTTTGTTAGAGACAGTTACTCAAAGGTAAGATGATGGGATATGACACCAAGTTGCGTTCAAGATGGTCATGCGGGAGGGCATAAAGCCCTCCCCTACGTAGGGGCGGGGTTTATCCCCATAAGCGCTTAAATAAGAAATCAGACATGCATGACTTCAGTTACCTAAAGTGTTTCAGAATTTGCGTATAAGCCCTGAAAGGGCTGAATAAATTCAGCCCAGGGTCAGCAAAGCGCCACCCTGGGTGTGGGGTTCCATATTTATTTTTTCCTTTACCCCGTAGGGGTCACATAAAATCCGTGTTGCAAAACGCAGCTACTAACACAGGACGATTTCTATGTAGCCCTTTCAGGGCAATGTGTTTGGGGCGCAAAAACCCAGGGTGGCGCGTCCGCTTACCCAGGGCTAAATTATGTTGCCCCGTTGGGGCATTGAAATTACAGGCAATGTTCAAGCGCTGCTTATTTAAGCGCTTATGGGGTTTATCCCCGCCCTGTCTTGAACGCAAATTGATATGAATAGCACTACGATCTCCCGCAGCGAAGGAGGCGGCGATGGATGGTGAACTGGAGCGTATCAGGAATGCAGTTATCGCGGGCAAACGCGATCAGGCTGTGGCATTTGTACAGCAAGCACTTAATGCCGGATTTGCGCCGGGCAGGATCATGGCCGAATCTCTAATTGCCGCCATGGACGTAGTGGGCCAAAAATATGCCTCGGGGGAATTTTTCGTCCCTGAGATGATGGTTTCCGCCCACGCCATGGAGAATGCACTGCTGCTTTTGCGTCCTTACCTGGCCAAAGGCAACTACGAAACGAAGGCGAAGGCCGTTGCGGGTACGGTCCAGGGCGATATCCACGACATCGGCAAAAACATCGTCAAGATAATGATGGAAGGAGCGGGCTACGAGATTATCGATCTGGGAGTGGACGTCACGGCAGAATCTTTCGTCAATGCTATCCGGAAGGAATCTCCCAAATTCGTTCTGATGAGCTCCCTTATCACTGTCACAATGGAGAGCATGAAAAAGACCGTCGAGGCGATCAAGACTTCAGGGCTGCGGGACAGGGTCGTTATAGGAGTGGGAGGAGCTCCCGTCACCCAGAAGTTTGCCGAGTATATAGGGGCCGACTTCTATGCCGAGGATGCAACCGGATGCGTAATAAACTGCAACCGCCGGATAAAATAAGGCAAGCAGGGCATTGCCGGTAGGTTTCTATCATATGATCCAATCCCCTATCTTTTCAGAGAATATATAATCATGCACAACCCCCACCCTCACAAGTACACCTTGCTGAGCTCATCCATGAGCCGATGGAAGGCCTCATGCCTGCCAACACCGATCTTCTCCCGCTCCATCGTCTCAAAAGCCTCGAACAGTCGTGTCTGTTCCTCACTCGTGAGATTTTTCTCAGCCATGACGAAGAGCACGTTATTCTCTTTCAGGATGTGGCTTCTAAGGAGTTCAATGTAGCCTCTCGCAGCCCGGACGAACTCTTCAGCGCCATCCCGTCCCGCCTTTAAATTTTCGAGGGCTTTCCGCATGGCCCGAACGTGCCCGCGACCGTGTTCATGATCGCTCAACATGACTCCGATGGGACCACCCTCCCTGGGAATTCCAGCCTTCTCCAGAGCCGGGAAAAGGATATCCTCCTCCTTGCCGTGGTGGCACTGGTCAGCAAAGACACTCAGAAATTCGACGATCTGATCCAGGTGATCCAGGTTCGCCGGCTTTCCTGAAGCCATCTGTCCTGAGACCCTCTCCAATATATCGAGCATGGTCGTGATACCTTCATGCTCAGCCCGTAGTTGATCTGTCGCATTCATCGGTTTAACTCCTTAACCATCTTTCTCAGCCTTTCCTCCGCAAACTCTGCGTTCTCTCAAAATCGACCGTGGCCTCTCGAATAAATCATTGGAGTCCGGCCGGGTTGTCAATCGTCTCGCAGCCTGCCCCGGTAGCGCTCCTGGGCCGGGGGTGAGATAGCTTTTGTTTCTCGAAAAGCCAGAATTGGGCGCCTGCGAGCATTTAGAACAGAATTCCCTATGACTTCAGGTACTCTAAAAAAATATAAGAATCAATCAAACTCGAAATTTTCTTTTTACGCCCACTGTTCGGTACCAATAATCCGCCCGTTCCCTTGCTCACCGCCCGCTGATAAATGCCTCACTTCGTTCGGCGTCGCGGGTCACGGGTCCGAGGCGCTTCAGGACTTCATCAAGCGTCATTTGTTCAAGCGAGAGGCTTCCACGCCGACTGAGGTACTATCTACGTCTGCCTGACCTGCCATTTTGGTCGCCAGACATTGTGCGTAGCTGCGGTCTTTCCCGAGTATATGATCGGCATACCAGTCTTCGAGGAATAGTATGATTGCCCCTAACGTCAGGCCGTTTTCCTTTTCCAGGTCCCCGGCCATTTCAAAAGTTTTTTCCACAAAGGCCTCATGTTCTTCCCTCTGCTCCAGATATTTGGGATAACCATATTTTTCAAGATACCGCTCTTCGGTCCGAAAATGATTATCAGCGTATCGAATCATTTCGTTAAGAGCGCCAAAAACTACTGGGTTAGAAGGGGCAAACATATCCGCCAGGTCTCCGATTCGATTGATAAGATCCAGAAGTCCCCGGTGCTGGGCATCGAGATCCTTTATGCCCACATTGTAGCTGTCTTTCCATTCCATCCTCGTCCTGCGTTTGGAGCGATTAATAGAGTCCATGACACCCCCAAAAGTAACGTAAAGTTAAAATTACCTTAACCGCCAGCGAAATCTCCGCCCGGCGCAAAATTATGAAGTTAATGGCAAGCGGTTTTCTATCTCCTGGACTCCCAAAATTTATCGGTAACTATCTCACGAAGAATGAGACAATTCAGAAAACGGGAGAATAAGTCGGCTGCTTTATGGACAGCGCAGACAAGATCTCATACCAAGTTGCGTTCAAGACGGGTGCTTGGAGTCAAGGGGCAGGGACGGTTTTCCCCCTCTCCCGTTCGGGAGAGGGCATGCTCACTCGATGCCGGGCCATGCAAACTGTTCGGCGTCTCATTTCTCAACAACGAGGAGAGAGATATTGAGTTTTGCACGCTACTCTTTGGCCACAGTCTCTAGATAGTCCGGGAGTTTGTGGCCTGCACCTCGAACTTTGCCGCTTCAGCTAGGGAGCGGGCCCAGTCACCGTCAAATAGAGTTTTCTTCCCCGTTGATTAAAGAAATCTTTCAACAGGCTTCCAATTAACAGGATAAGCTGCCTTGTCAAAACCCCATCAATCATTAATTTTTCTTAGCCAACTTCATTAGGGCTATGTGTGACCTTGTGTCGTTAACAGCACTTTGCCACAGGACCGCCGATAAAGTTCATCAATTATTTTATTTGCGATATTTTCGACTGATTTTTTGGAGAGGCTTTCAAACAAGGAGGAGTCAAATGCTCAAGTCGCTATGTCCGAGACTTCTGCACGTTTTTACATTACTGGTTTTGGCGGCATTGCCCACGGCTTACGCCACTTCGGCCGTCACAATATCGGTGGACAATGAGACGGTTCTGAGCTACCCCGCCGGGATGGATACGCTGGCGGATGAGCACACCACAATCATCCCGATCGGTGACCCGAAGGATCCGAGCTGTTACCGTTTCTTTGTCGCCAGCGATACGGCGGCTTCGGGCGACACCCTCACGGGCACGGTGGTGCTCGAAACAAAGGACCTGGTGAATTTCGACTTTGCCAAAGGCTTCGGGGATCCGGCGGAAGGGGGCCTTGTGCTGAGGTCGCCTGTCGTCTTCAATGACTGCAGCTTTGCGGGTGGCTCCGTTTTCGACCAAAACTACGCAGCTCCCGGCTCCGTCCTCTACGACCCGACAAGGGGGCCGGGCCACATGCTCATGCTCTATGAGGCCGAGCAGCATTGCAACGGCACCACCTTCAATCATGACTTCTACGCATCGATCGGATTTGCGCGATCGTGGGATAACGGACACACGTGGCCACAGCCGGGCCATTACGGGACACAGCGCTACCCAGTCATCCAGGTTCCCGGAACGATACCCTCTGGGCCGCCCCCCCAGGGCGGGTCCTGGCCCAACATGGGTGACGCCCTGCCGAGCGGCTTCATCGACAAGGTCCCTGTTGCTTGCAAGTTTGGTTTCCCGTGTTTTCCTGACTATTTTTTATACACACTTTACACCGACACTGGGACCCAGACGACGCCACCGGATGGATACCTGCGCGTGGCTCGGGCGCAACTGGGCGGAGAGGACCCGCTCTTGTTCCGCAAATGGAATAACGGGAGCTGGAGTGGCGCTGGCATAGGTGGTCCAGACAGCAAGGTGACGTCCATCAAAGGTTGCGGAGACAACGCAGCCCAGATAATGTCGCAGATAACGTATAATGAGGAGCTTAATGCCTACCTGTTGACGTTCGTTTGCGTCAACGTGAACAACGGCGTGCAAACGCAGGGAGGCTGGTATTTCTCCACCGCTACCAGTCTGGAAACACAAGACTGGACCGACCCGCAACCCATCCAGGGCACGCAGGGCGACATCACCAACTATTTTCCTCCCACTGGTGCTGCCTGCGGGCATGGCATGTCGTTCGACGGGTGGTATCCCTCGTTCATGTCGCCGCGCTTTGAGGCCGGACATACGGGGATGTATGGAAAGGTATTCTACACGTACGGCTGCGATGGTTCCCTGGGGCGGCAGTTCATGTCGCGAGATTTCAAGATCACCGTCTCGCCATAATCGGATAGCGAACAGTTCCCCGGCCGGGCGCGATTCTTAATTGCCGCTTCTGGTTGCCGTTTTTATTGCCGCTTCTGGTTGCCGCTTCTCGTTGCCCTTTGGCAGAACAAAATATCTCATTGTAAAATGTTGTCGTATTGTTGGGATTTGGCGCTTTCAAGATCAACCGTGGCCCCACGAACGAATCGCTGGATTGCGGCCGGGTTGTCGATCGGTGAACGGGTACGATCTTTGAAAATCGAATACAGGATTAGCTCAACGGGAAGTTGTTCATTCCTAATTTCTAATTCCTAATTGCCCTTTCCGCTGTTATTAACCGTGCAAAATCGAAAATGATCAATCAAATCAGCTGGATGCGAAATCAGATATCAAAAAGCGCCTTGTATTTTCAGCGACTACAGTGGGATTATGAAGAAATTAGCTCTTCTTTTTCGCTGATCGCCCTCAATTGTTTCCAATAACTTACAGGAGGTTTTGAATCATTACAGATGAATCGCAGCACGTTCAAGAAGGGACAATCCGGCAACTCCGAGGGAAGGCCCAAAGGAAGCCGGAATCGGACCACTCTGATTCCTTTTTCTATGCCTGACCCCATTTTTTTCTTGTGGCATCGGGCGAACGAGGGTTGCGTGTTAAGGTGGTGCGGGGTACGGGGGTGAGTGAGCGGCGGGTTAATGTGAATGTTTGGGTTTTGGGACCCCCCCTGGCCTGCTGTATAGGCCGGGGGGAGGGGAATTCGATTTCAGGAAACAGGTAGTTTATGGGAAAAGTATGCCCTTGAAGACGCCGACAAAGGTGGCGCCATCAAAGATTTTGCCTCGGATGCCAAATCCGTATGCGTTTTTGCTGGTAGTGGGATTATACCCCTGGTCGTTACTCCAGCCTGTGGCCATCAGGCTCAGGGTTCCCGCCGCGTTGGTTCCGGCCATGTCGGGAAAAACGTTCGGGTCGTCAGCGGACCAAGGCGCCTTGACTGCGGAGATATTCACTGTGGTAGCACTTGTGCCCAGCGGACTGCCGGCGGGAAACAAAAGTGTGCCTGACCAAAAATTGTTGGGCTGGTCTGTGTCCGGGGTAGTCTCTTTCGCCACATGAGTGAGAGTGAGCACCACGCCGTCCACCTCTGTTATAGTAGTGCCGTCGGCTTCGACAAGGTAGAGTGTGCCGGTCTCGGTGCATGCTGTACTAGTGCAGACCGGGATTGGAGCCGCCGATGCAAGACCTGCGGTGAAAATCATCAAAGAAGCAATCGCGGCACAGACAAGCAGTTTCTTCATTCTAAATCTCCTGGTTTTAAGAATTTGATGGTTAGATTGATATACATTTTGTTGCGTATTGCGAATTGTTTCCTCTGCTCACCTCCCTTAGTCATTTGCGGTTATAGACGAAACTCTTGCAGGCTTAGTTTACAAAAATCTCTTTTTTCCACCTCTTGTTTTCTTTATCTTGAAGGTGATCCGGGAAAGCAATATATATACCACTCACAGTTCCTGTCCCGATGGCTTGGCCTTAAGTACTTTGATAAAGAAATACCAACACTTACGAAGGTCGACAAGTACTTCATGGCACTATTCCTGCGCAAGTTCGACTCGATTTAATTAAGGCACTAGGATTTTTGTGTATGACTTTAACTGATTATTAAATGGAAATTTAATGGACATGCTAAGTAGTGGATAATGTTTATTACGTTTGGGTACGACGAGATCTGCACCGTCAATGCGGGGCCGGCGTTCACAGGTTGGTTGTCCGTGCCGGAGAAAATTTTTGTCAGTAGTTGACACTTTTCGATTATCAACCGGAATAATGCATCAAATTGTGTTCTATGAATCCGAACGCACCGGGGGAGCCTCCTATGATTCGAACTCACTCTTGGGCACACCTGACTGGCGGGATGATCGATTGAAGTTTTCCGACACCATGGTTCCGACCTGCCGGAGACTTTCCACTTGTTGCTGAACAATACCCGATACGCTCTTTGGTCGCCTTAAGTTCTTGAGCGTCGTGGATAATCGCTAATCACCTCTACTATGCCACGCAGGTATGTTGTCACGTTTGACCTGCCAGTGTCGAATCGCTTCCGGCTCCCCGCCATCGCAGCCGGCCGCCTGATCCGGAAAATACCGGCCCCCGGAACATTTTGTGCGGCCTGATGGTCAAAAACAACGGCTGTCTCACCATCTGTCTGGCTGGAGTCAAACAAATCCTCCATGAGTATAAGCCCGCTACATCACCGGGCTCGGGTTTGGCCGTGACGAAAGACCCGAACACGATAAATTTTCCTTCGTGCACATCGTGCATCCTTCGTGCTCTTCGTGACCTAAAAAACATTCGAATGTAGAGTTAACAGCATCAGGTCAGACCGTTCCTATCTGTCTCGCAGCAGGGAGTGCGTGAGACGCGGGCGCCCGGTGCAGGCCGCGGGTCAACCATCCCGATCGCGAAGCGCTCAGAAGCCCCCAGAAGGAGATCCAGGACAGCCCGAACATCCAAAAGAAGGAGTAGGGAATCGCCCATCGCCATCCGAGCCAACCCCCGTAGCGCACATGGTAGACCAGCGCCGGTATTGCCGACGCCAACAGGCCCGTGACCGTCATCGCATGCAATGTGGCGAGCGGATGCGAAAACAGATGCAGCAGCAGACCCGCTTTCAATGCTTCGCATACCACCATTCTCAACAGCTCGAGTGTTCCAAAAAGGCAAACCAACCCGCCGCCGCTGTCTCCACGCCGGAATCGTCGAAAGATGAATGTGGCCATGACGAGACTTTCCCGCACATTGCTGCGGGCCCAACGAACCATCATTCGCCGCAATCCCTGGAAATTACAGGGAACCGTTGTGAACACGACCGCTTCCCTCTGGTAGACGACCCGGTAGCCGCAGCCGAGCACACAGTTGGTCAAGGCGCGGTCTTCCCCGATAGTGGCCGGCACGCCCATGAAGGTTTGTTCGGCCCAGGCCGGCAAATGTTCGTTTACTACCGATGCACGATAGGCGGAGAGTGCTCCTGGAGTGCAGAACACGCCTCCATAAACGCTCTGGCCGGCTCGCGTAAAGTCGAACGCCATTGTAAAAGAGACCTCCATCATCTTTGGAATAGCCCCGCCGCTCTCGTTGAGCACGCGAATGTTGCCGGCCACAGCTCCGACCCGAGGGTCGGAGACGAAGGGACTGACAAGATGTCGCAAGGTCTGAGGCAGGACTTCGGAATCCGAGTCGATCGTCACGTACACGCTGCCGTCCGCATCGCGGAACCCGGCGAGCAGGGCCTGTCGTTTGCCTCGGTTGCGTGGCTGCCTGATTAATCGAAGCCGCCCGGGAAACTCTCGCCTGGCTTGCAACATCCACAACCATGTGTCATCCAGCGAGCCGTCATCGATACAAATAACTTGCATCTTACTTGCCGGATAACTGCTGGCCATTATTGAGCGCACCGTGGAAAGAACCTGGCTTCCTTCATTATAGGCCGGGATCACCACTGTTATTGCGGGCAGTGCATTGTCGTCTACACATTGGTATGCCCGGTAACACCTGGCCATCCACACGCGCCAGGCTATAACACCCAAAGCCAAAAACGTCATCCCAAGACCCAGACTGACTTTGACCTGACGAGAAATATCCAGAATCACGCCAATCGCCCTGTGGGGAAGACTGGCCCACAGCACCGCCGCTGCCGCCAGCACCGTGATGGCGAGTGCCCCTGCATATAAATAATCAGCTCGACCGTGAGAAAAATGTGCTCTTTTCTTCATATTAAAATCCGTCACCTGGCCGCAGGGAGCGTCCTTCGGGCATCATCGGGCAAGGGTGAACCCTTTGGCGCCCAGGCGTCCCGCAGCGGGAAAAAATTCGTGCAAGCCGGCTTTTGAAAATCAGGATGTTATCAGGATGTTACGAGAGGAGCGTGCACAGAGGAGGGGCACGCTGCTGAAGAGAAGACGTGACGTAAGAGGAAATGAAATGCTTGGGCTGCCGCGGGCCAAGGTGGATCGGATTATTGATGTCCTGCAATGAAAAAAGCAGAAACGAAGTGTGGGCCGTTCTTGGAGAACGTATAAACACGCATCTGAGGCGGTTCCCATCCTTCGCTGTTCTAATATCTATGTCTGACCTACTTCTGCGGGATAGATTATGGACGGCGGACCGGCCGGCAAAAACCGAAACGCGCCGACGGCAGGTTTGGCAAAGGTGAGCAAAACAGATTACGACAAGAATGGTAACGGCCAGAACCAAGCCGGAAACCAACCGCGTCGCGTTCGCACAACTTCGCCTTTTAGAATCCATTACGATGTCCCCGGAGGAGAGTTCGCTTGCTAGCTTCTCTGTATGATCAGCAACTGTTTATCCCAATCCCGCCGTTTGAATCGACTCTCACGGCGCCTGCTCCGTCTCGCGAAGTGTATTTACACCCAAATTGTTTTCGATGCATGTTAAATATTGTCAAGTTCACTTAATTAATGTCCATCCGGAAACTCCGGATGTGACACTTACAGTTTCCAATTCGGAAAGGAGGCATTTTTCGTCATGGCGCGTGCAACCTTGCGAGCCACCCAATGCGATTGGCCAGCGCCGCACCGTAGGTGGCAAGGAAATCGAGGGTTTGCGCGGAGGCGTACCTGTGTACGCCGCACAAGCAAACCCGAAGATTGACGACGCCAGGGCGGAAAAGGGCCCTTTCCGGATGGAAACTAATTAATTTTATCTTAGAGCCGGAGGGATAAACAGCGATGAAGCCATGCTCCGAGGGGAACGTACTGGAAGAACTGTTGGAGTTGCTGAAGCTCGAGCAGATCGATGAAAACATTTTCCGAGGGCAAAGCCAGGACCTTGGGTTCGGCAACGTCTACGGCGGGCAGGTGCTGGGGCAGGCACTCTCGGCCGCCTACCGGACCGTGCCTCCGGAACGCCGTGCCCATAGCCTGCACGCTTATTTTCTCAGGTCCGGCGATGTCGAGGAACCGATCGTCTACAACGTCGACCCCATCCGCGACGGCAAGAGTTTCACGACCCGCAGGGTGGTGGCTGTCCAGAAGGGCCGTGCAATTTTCAACATGGCGGCCTCGTTTCAAATCGACGAGCCGGGCTTTGACCATCAGGACCCGGCGCCTTCAGTCCCGGGGCCCGAGGGCCTGGCCTCTGAACATGAACTGGTCAAACTGATCGCCGACCAGATCCCCGCCCCAATCCGCGAAAGGCTTCTGTGCCGGCCGCCGATAGAGATCCGGCCGGTAAACCCCATGAATATCTTTGCGCCGGAGAAGCGCAAACCTTTGAGATACAATTGGGTCAAGACCATCGACAAAATGCCCGATGATCCGTCGATTCATCAGTACCTGCTGGCCTATGCGTCAGATTACGGCCTGGTTACGACAACGCTTTACCCGCACGGGCAGAGTGCCTGGCAGCCGGCCATGCAAGTCGCCAGCCTGGATCATGCCATGTGGTTTCACCGGAAGTTTCGAATGGACGACTGGCTGCTCTACGAGATGCAAAGCCCCAATGCCTGCAACGCTCGCGGGCTGGCCTACGGTAAGGTCTTCGACCGCCAGGGCGCGCTGGTGGCTACGGTCGCACAAGAGGGGCTGATCCGATACCGGGGCAAGCTATAGGCCGGCCTCTTCAATGGTTTTCCAGACACTGCAGGAGGAGTTGCGGCAGGCTCATCACATGCAGCCCGCCCGAGGTTTTTTCCTTAAGCGAATTATAGCACCAGTTGCAGGTGCAGACGATTTTATCCAGGTTAAGGTCCGCAGCCTTTTCCATTACATCGGCCGCAGGATTTTTGCAGCAAAGGTTCTTCGGCAAATCAACGACCTTTAAGCCTTCGATCCCGTCCAACTGCCGACGATACCGATTCCAATTCAGGAATGTTCCGGGATAGAGTTCGCGATGAATGGTGTGGCACCCTTCAAAGTATCCAATCACCGCCGGTTTCATTTTGAGCCGGCGATTGTCAATCTTGTCGAGAATCAGGTCGACAATGTAAACGTGGGTGTCCGCGGTATCCTTGAAGGCATGTTTGGCGGCATGCGCGCACCCTACACAACAGTAGGCCAGGGTGGTGGCTCCCTTTTGGCGGGCAAGATCGAGGTTGAGCTGGTTGAATTCCAGGCTGAGTGTTCGGGCACGGTCGAGTTCTTCGCCTGTGCTCTCCACAATCAAGGGCCACCCGCAACAATATTCACGATCAAAATGGGTATGGTCCACGCTCAGCAGATCCAACAGCGTAATGTAGTCACGCAACAGGAACGGATTTGTGAAGGGCCTGTAACAACCGAAGAAGATGCCGTTCTCCGCCTTGGCCTTGGGTTTTGGAAAACCGTGTGCTGACAAAACTGCGGCTCGCAGAACCGGACTCATCCCATGGTTTCCATATTTCCTGATCGATTCAATCTCCTCGGAAATCGTGCGGCCGCAGGAAAGTACCTTCGCCCTTTCCCGATCCATTGCTACGCGTTCACCGGCAAACTTACCACTCTTGGACATAATACACTCCTTGGGCTGGGGTCCGATCAATGTCCACTCATATATCACTTTCCGGCCATTCGGTCTTATGCTATTTGGATTGTGTTATACCTAATTTAATCCACTTTAAGCCGATATACGGTGGATGGAGGTCCGAATGGTTAACATTCAAAGCGAACTGTGCAATGGTTGTGGAATTTGTGCCGACGTCTGCCCCAATTACGTTCTTGTTCGCAAGGATGGCAGCCCGTCCAGCAAAGTGATTGTCACCAACAGTGACTTATGTTGCAAATGCGGACACTGTGTCCTTCACTGCCCTCAAAACGCCATAAGACACCAAGCCATCGCGGAGGAAGAAATTTCCCGCTGTGACAATCGCAACATAGATCCGGCAGATATCGAACAATTGATGATGCGCCGCAGATCTACCCGATGTTTCAAGACTGAGGCCGTTCCTAAAGACCGGATTGAAAGATTGATCGAGATTGCAACGAATGCCGGCACCGCAAGCAATATGCAGTCGGAATATTTCATCGTCATACAGGATCAAAGACTCATCAATCAATTAGAAGAAATGACCATCGATATTTTGTGGAATAAGGGACTCAAATATGCAACGGACCGAAGCATAATCGGCCGCCTGCTCGCAAAACGCTATGCGCCCGAGCTGGTTGCCAACTTTAAGCGTTATCATGATATCATTGCTCAGCGCAAAAACGCAAAGCAAGCGGAAGGAATAGTCTTTCGAAAAGCCCCGTGCCTGATCGTTCTATGCGGATTAAGGCAAGAACATCTTTCCCCGATTAACTGCGCATTGGCAATTCGAAATATGGAGCTGCTTGCGGCGGCGGACGGCTTAGGCACATGTTGGGCCGGCCTGTTTATCAGTGCCTCCAGGATGGACTGCAAGAAAGTCAACGCCTTCCTGCAGGTTGACGACACTCATCAGGTATTCGGAGCGTTGATGGCAGGCTATCCCAAATACCATCCTGAGCGCATTGTGCGCCGGAAACCAAGGGAGGTGCGCTGGCTGTGAATACGCAACCTTAGCCGAGTCACTGCTCATCTTTCACATTGCCGCTGACGAAGCCGATTAGCTCATCCCACCAGGAGGAATTGGCATACACATACCAATCATTGTGCCCGGCTCCTTCAATGGTCCACATTCTTTTGGCGTTGGCCGGCAGCGAATTGTACAGATTCCCGGCATGTTTTATCGGAATTATTTCATCTCGCCCTGCTGCAACTACAGCTATCTTCCCCTTGAAGGAGATAAGATTTTTGATGCTGTCATACTTGTCCGATAGCAACAGCCGCACCGGTAGAAGAGGGAATTTCTCTTTAGCAACTGATTCAAGAGTGTCCCAGGGCGTAATTAGAACTATCCCATCTATTTTGACCGATGCATGCCCGGCTACAGCGGCGGCAACTCCGGAGCCCAATGATTCTCCCAGAATGTAAAGTGGGCCACCGTATTCTTCGAATGCAAGATGTACTGTCTCGATCCCATCGGCGACGAATGCCCTTTCCCCCAGTTTTCCCTTGCGCCCGCCATACATGGGGTATTCGGCCAGTATGACGCGATAGCCTCGCACACCAAGTGCATCCGGATAAAACTTTCTATCGGCGGCAGTACCTCCATTGCCATGGAACACAATAACCGTACCCTTGCAGGGTCTTGGTTCGTTTGTGGCGGTCAGGCCACGGTAATCATCCCCGGATGATTGCCACAGCTTGGTACTGCTTGCCAGGAGTGATTCTTCAGTAGGCTTGAATGGACTGGGATAATAGAGGAGCCTGTACTGAAGATTGTAGATCGCGCAACTTACGAGTATTAAGAGTGATACTGCTATGGCTGCGAGCACGGAAAATCGAACCCTTTGCTTTCTTGATTTGGAGGGAAGCTTCATATATTGCCATCAACTCCGATGTACCGTCAGTTTACCCTCTTATATCGGCAGAAGTTTGAGCAGCGCGGCGATTCCCGCAGCTTCCTCTTTGCTCAAATCTCCGATTTGCCCCCTTCTTTCAGCCATGCTCCGAAAACGCGTAAAGTCCGTAGGCAGGGTCTCGTTGTCCACCAGGAAGGCGATCTTCTGGATAATTCCCCGAATTTCTTCCGGGCTTCTTACCCTTCCTGATCCTGATGTTCTGACAAAAATATCAATTTTGATCTTCCCTTTGGCGGTGTTATATTCCAGGTCTTTCACACGATGGAGCGCAAGGATGGCATAGTCGCCAAGGGCTTGCCAAAAAACTTCATCATAGCCCCGCCAGGTGGGTAAATAGAGGCGAAGCAAGGCAGGTCTTTGATTCCCATCCATTAGAACGGTTTTATAAAGCACGACCGGCAAACCTTCAACTTCTTCTTTGCTTATGCTATCGAGCAGCTCAAACATTACCCGCCTTTGTAACTTACGCAGGCGCTTATCGAATTGCTCCAGCAGACCGCCTTGACCGGGGATAGTGCCCACAGTTTCCAAAATTTTTTGAATTGCCGTTTCCATACCCACCGTTCCTCCTTAAGAACCACAATGGCAGCGATACCGATAAGACTCGGGGTTGGGGCTTGGCGATCATGGCCAAAGCTTTTCAGTTGGCGTTTTTTTCTTTTCAGCCTTCCCTGCCATTATACGTAATAAAATGATGATTGCCCCCTGAAAATAGAGGCATTCCCCCGGCTTTCCGGTCGAAAGCGGAGTGGTCCATTCGGATGTACTCAGAAAGAAAATAAGGGTGAAAGTCACCCGATGCCAAGGGTCATCGATCCGGACACAATCCTGTTTGTGGTGCAATGGGGTGAAGAGGTGAACCGGACAAGGGTTGGAACACAGGTGTGGAACCATGTAACGTCTGGGTATGGTCCAGCAGGGCGATGAAAATTATTGGAATTCACACATCAGGGCGAAAAACACTGTAGACGTCACCAAGCCTGCCCCGGAGCTGTCCAGCCCGGGGGCCTGGGTCCAATGTCTTTTGCTTTAAAAGCAATCACCCTGTCAGTGAAAAATGTCTATGGGGATATTTCCCCTTTTCTTAATTACACCCAATGCTCGCTACTGGCAACGCCCGTTGCTGCAGGTCAGGCCCGGAGCACACGGTGGGTTGCCTATTCCGCACGGCTCCATTGCCTTCCGGAACCAGACACATGTCCCATTCTGGCACCAAAGGCCTTCGCAACAAGCTGTTGGCTGGTTGATTAGTGCGGTTCCACAGGGCTTGTTGAACTCTTGGCACGCTGCGCCCTGAGCGACGATGAAACTGCTCAAGCTGCTTGCGTGTGTGGTATTTTCCTGCAAACCTTTCCACAAGAGGTCAGCACTCCCCTGATCGGCCGCTAGCGACCATTGGCCAAGACAAAACAAGAACAACAACAAGCTAAGTAATACAGAGTAACGCTTCATTTGTAAGCCTCCCTTTTGGTAAGGCCGTAAGGTGGTAAGATGGTAAGGTGATGAGGTGATAAGAACTCGCTTTCTGAGGTTGAAGCTAGCAACTGTTTTAGATTGTGTAAAGGGTGTTTTGGGGTTACTGAGTGGTACCGCCTTCTTGTAATTGACAGACAGCCTCAATTTGCCAGCGAGCCCGTATGGTCGTCCCTTCGCCAGGGGTAGACTCGATCGAGAAAGTACCCTTTGTCAGTTCGGCCCTTTCCCGCATGCTGGTAAGGCCAAGACTTTTAAAAGTACAGGTCTTAAGGATTAGGTCCAGATCCATTCCCACGCCGTCATCGGAAACGATCAGCTCAATCCAATCCCCATTCTTTGAGAGCGACATGTCAACCCACTCAGCCTTGCTGTGCTTGGCTATATTGTTCAGTGCCTCCTGGGCGATTCTAAAGATGTTTATCTTCAGACCTTCCGGAATTTCTTCTTCTGCGATTTCAGTTTCAAGCTCAATGTGGCGATCCGGATAAAAATTCATGCATTCCCGGCGCAGCCACTCAAGTGCTGCCGAAAGCCCTCTATTGTCAAGCATCGAGGGTCGCAAGCCCATGTAGATACTCCTGGTTTCATCGATTGACCGCTGGAGAATCGGCACGAACTGTTCCAGGTGGTTCAAGGCTGCATTGCCGGCGCCTTCATCCCTGAGCTTCAACGACATCTCTACCCAGAACTTAACAGCGGCAAGCGTCTGCCCGATACTGTCGTGGAGTTCGGAAGCGAGCCTTTTCCTCTCTTCCTCCTGAACTGAAATGAGTTTTGAAGGAATTTGCCGAAGTTCCCTGTTGGCCTCTTCCAACTCTGCCGTTCGCTCCCGGACCCGCGACTCCAATTCATCGTGAGCTCTTTGCAGGTCGATTTCCGCCTGCTTGCGGGCATGGAAAGTTCTTAAGGTCTCTATTCCAAAAGAGAGGTTCACCCCAAGTTTAGTGAGAAGGTCTACATCGTCTCCGTCAAAAGCATCCGATTCCGCTGCATATATTGTCAAACTTCCAAGTATGCGACCTTCAACATGAAGAGGAAGTCCGATAACTGAGGCATAGCCTCGTTTGACAGCTTCCTCCCGCCAGGGGGCAAATTCCGATTGCCGCTCCACATTGCGCACGACGATGGGTATGCCCTTGCGAATGGAAGTCCCAGTAGGCCCTCGGCCCCGCTCGGTGTCTTCCCATGTGACATTGACTTTTTCCAGGTAGCCATCCTCATATCCATATCGGGCGACCGGCGTGACGGTTCGGTGAGCATCGTGTTCCGCATAGCCGACCCAGGCCATCCGGTAGCCGCCCACTTCGACGATAACCCGGCAAATCTCCTGGAGAAGCTGCGATTCATCCTTCACATGAATAAGAGCATTGTTGCACTCCCACAGAGCGTTGATTACGCGGTTGGCCTTGAGCACCGCCTCTTCGGCCTGCTTGCGTTCGTTGATGTCCAGAGCTTCGGCAATTAGAAAAGGAACCCCGCCGGCTTCATCCATAACGGGTTTCAAAGAAAAGTCCATGTGATGGAGACTTCCATCGGCTGAAGGATGGGTCACCTCGAAGCGCAGGAACATTCCTTCCGCAGCCTTCTTTACAGCCACGCGCAATGTTTCCCGCAGCTCCGTAGAGTGTGTCCACCAGGGAGTTTCCCAAAATGGCTTGCCTAAAACGTCCGATTCTTGGACCCCGGCGAACTGCAACGCGGTTTTATTTACCTCGATGAGTCTGCCGTCAACGGTCATTAACCCTATGAAGTGGAAAGTCTGGTCAAAGATCGCCCGGAACTTCCGCTCCCTTTCTTTTAAGGCCTCTTCCGTCCGCTTATGTTCTTCCAATTCTCGATTCAAGCGCTTTTTTCCCCGGCCATGCCGGCAATGAAATTAGCGAAGGCAACGTTGGAATCCAAAATCAGGAATTCATTGTACCACATTTCTGCTGTTAGCCAGGGGGGGCATTATCCGGCGCCCCACGGAACTGAGAAAAATCTCTGCCTCAATTTCCGGCGCCTTCCCGGAGGGACTTGAACATCCGATCTTTGAGCGCCACACGACCGGGACATTCCTTTAAAAGAAATTGGCCAGAAGAGGTTGATACATCTGCGCCTTGAAATATTCGGAATAAGGGGGGCATTTGGCAAGGAGCATAAAAGTGATTTTCCTGAAGTGATCCTTTTCTCCTTCCAGGCTGTCAAAATTTCCGCCCCCTTTGGAGATGATCAAATCGCAATTCTGAAATAATTCTCTTAGTTCAGAAGAACATCGGGAAAGGACGGTTCCCGGAACAGGCTGTTTCATTCCATTGGATATTACCGTAGCCACCCGGTCCATTCCCACTTCCAGGGCCTCGGTGATAGTGACGTCGTTTAAAGCCGGTACGCCCCTGACCACAAAAAAGACCCTGGGAGCATACAAGGCGTTTATGGTTTCGATCAGGACTTTGTCAAAAACGATTTCCCCGGCATTATCTCCCAGGTAGAGCAAGCTGCCGGCTTTGCCCAGTTTTTCCCGGAATGCCCTAAAATGTTTTTCAGCAACCTGATCTTTGAGTTGCTGTTCCAGGACATTTTCCACGTCTATCGAACGATCGGAGATCATCAGGTCAATAGAGTTTCCCATTATGGCCAGGTTAACGGCGCAAAACAAAGGATCATCCGATTGCTCAACCAATTGCTTTAATTTGGGATAGAGTTCAAGCGCCTTGGCGTTTTGTTCCTGCTTGAGGCTCCGAAAGGGATCCAGGGTGTGGAACTCCTCCATAATGATATCCATTACCGTTTCGATCGCTTCAGGACTGGTGATGCCCCAATTGAGCCCCCTCAGGGCCGGGATTTGAAGCACCCTGGTCATCAATTGTTTGATGACTTCCTCATCTGCGGTCAACTTTTTGATGGACGAGGTGGCCATCTTCAAGATGCAGGGTATGCAATCGGGTTTGAGTAACATGTTTGTCCCCTTTGTTAGGAAAATCAAAATCTTGGACAGGATTAACAGGATTTACAGGATTAAAAAAACAACCGATTTCTAAAGCCTACGGATCTTATCTTTTTGCGTCCTAATCCTGTTAATCCTGTCTAAAGCTTATCTTTGAGTATTCTGCGTATCTCAAAATCGACCGTGGCCCCCCGATCAAATCGTCGGATTGCGGCCGGGTTGTCAATCGGTGAATGACTACTTCGCAACAGCGCTTACCGCCGACAATGCGGCTTTAACGTCTTCAAGCGAATTGAAAGGCCCGAAGCTGAAGCGTAGTGCGCCACGAGGACTCGTCCCGAGGTCCTCATGCACCAGCGGCGCACAATGGAGGCCGCTCCTGGTTGCTATATTGAAATCGCCGTCCAGGATCGCTGCGAAATCTTCAGGATCGACATCTTCGGCATTACAGGTAAGAACGCCCAGGTGATTTTCAAGCGTGTCAGCGCAATACGTCCTCACCCTGTCAAGAGAGGCAAGTCCATCTCTGAGCGCCCTCGTAAGCGACATCTCGTGATTATAAATATTTTCCATTCCCTGCTGAGCAATGTACCGGAGTCCGGCGGAAAGTCCGATTATGCCCATAATGTTGAGTGTGCCGGGTTCGAGACGGTACGGATAGGCCCCGGGATGCTCCGGGCTTCGGGATTCGATGCCGGTTCCGCCAAACCTTGTGGGCTGGATTTCGATACCTTTCCGCAGTACGAGTCCTCCAATTCCCGTAGGCCCCAAAAGCGCCTTGTGGCCTGTAAACGCCACTGCGTGGAGATGCATGGTTTGCATGTCAATTGGTATTAGTCCCGCACTCTGGGACGCATCCAGCACCAGTGGAATACCACGATCCCGGCAAATGGAACCGACTTCCGATATGGGTTGGATCGTCCCAAGGACATTTGACACATGGTTGAGGATAACGAACCTGGTTTGAGGCTTGATAAGATCGGCCACCTCTTGAGGATCTATGAAACCGTTTCCGTCAAAGCGAACCAGATCGAAGGTGATCAGACCCCGGGCGCGTAAATGATGGAGAGGCCTCAGGACTGAATTATGCTCAAGGCGGGAACTCACTACGTGACATCCCGGTTGAATCAGACCTAGTATAATAGTGTTAAGGGCATCGGTAGAGTTATACGCGAAGGCCACGCGGTCGGGGTTGTCACCTCCGAAAAAGTTACTGACCTGTTGTCGAACCTCGTGGACAAAACTCTCGCACTGCACCGCCAGGTCATAGCTTCCGCGGCCGGGTGAAGCTCCAATTCGCGAATAGGTCCGGACCATCTCCTCCATGACCAGGGATGGTTTTGGAAAAGTGGTGGCGGCGTTGTCCAGGTAAATCAAATGTGAATGCGGGTCCATATAGGTATCAGCAACTCTTGGGATTGGGGAGCCCGGCCAGTCGTCTTGCGCCTCCCCGTATGCCTCCCGGGAAAAGGTGCTCGAGTTCGAGCAAGCTCACACCCGTTTGTTTTTTAATATCCCGATTCAGCGGGGCCCTGCCGTTTGCCAGATAAAATCCGCGGAGAAAATAGATCATTTCCCACTGTCGTTCTGTAAGCTCAGCGATGCCCATCTCCAGGGCAATTGTCTCTGCGATAGCCCTGCTCCAGCTTTCCGGGTTCAGAAAAAATCCTTCTTCGTCGAACGCCACCTCCTTGCCTTCGATTACCCTGGTCGTGAGATTATGCACCCTTTCGGGGCCTTTAACGACATCCGGCATCAGGGACCTTCCCGGGCGGTGGGTCCGCCGGCCAGGTTCGCCACTCAAACTTTCGGCGGCGGCAAGAAAGATCCTTATTGACCCGCCTTTTCATGGTTTCAAGGTGTCCTTTGACTCATGAGGAATTGCCTCGAAAAGGGCTGCTGAGTTGCGCTTCGCTCCACCCATCCTACGGTTCTCCATCTGTAGACATTGTTTTAAGCTTTTCTCCGCATCTTCTGCGTCTCTCAAGATCGACCGTGGCCTCCCGAATAAATCGTTGGATTGCGGCCGGGTTGTCAATCGGTGAACTGCTACTTCTGTTTGCCCATTGCCCGCAGAACTCGCTGCGGGGTAGCTGGAAGGTCGCAAATGCGTTCCCCGCCCGTGGCGTTGCAGATAGCAGTTATTATAGCGGCACAAGTGGGTAAAAGCACAAATTCCCCAACGCCGACCGCACCCAGTGGTCCTTTTTTGCGTGGAGTCTGAAGCAGGATTATTTCCATATCAAAAGAGGTCTTAATTGTCGGGAACCTGCTCGAAATCCAGTCGTGCGTTTGTCCGTGAACGTAGTGCTCCCGCAGCGCCATTCCCGCACCCATGTCGAGTCCACCCTCTATCTGGCCTTCGACTATGCGCGGGTTAATGACGGTCCCGGGATCTACCACGGCGGTCATCTTCAATATATGGACCTCACCGGTTTGCGTGTCAACCTCGACTTCCGCCATCTGAACTCCGTGCACGCGTGACTCGTAAGGCACACCCTGACCCCTTTCAAGATCAATAGAGGTGGTTTCGGCAACCTTTGTCCCCATGTACCTGGTGGGTTTTCCCATAGCTGCCAGGCTCAGGCAGTCATTGGCGCCCGTTTCGGCCATAGCCTTTTTCAAGGCCTCGATTGCATTGACCAGAGCGCCCCCGCTCATGTAGGTGACCCGGCTGCCCGAGGCGGAGCTTGAATCCGGAGTGCTATCGGTGTCGCTGGTGACAAGACGGATCTTCCCGGGTGCAATGCCTGTCAGGTGGGATGCAACCTGAGTCAACATGGCGTCGTTGCCCTCGCCCGGATCTGATACGGACCCATAGACCGTGAGACCGCCGTCGGGCATGAGTTCCACTGCTACCTGGGAGCGGTCCGGGCCTCCCTTGCCGATTCCGAAGCTGCCCCCGGCAAGTCCCACTCCACGCCTGAACCGAGTGTCCGTTACTGCGGCACAATCTTTTTTGGCCCTTTCATAATGGCTTTTAATGGCCTCGAGGCATTCCCGATACGGCCACTGGTCCACCACTTGCCCCGTGGAGATCGACTGGCCGGGTTCGAGCGAATTCATAAGACGGAATTGCAACGGATCAAGGCCATAGCGTGCCGCCAACATTTCCATGGCTGATTCGAGGGCGAAATTCACCTGAGGCGGACCGGCTCCACGGGCGGCGCCTCCCGGCGGATTATTGGTGTAGACGAGCTTTGCGGCGGCAGCCACGCCGGGGATGTTATAGGACCCGCTCAGCATGTACAGGGCGCGATTTACGATCGATTTTCCCACTGAGACGTAAGCGCCGTTGTCCACGGTGAAATCAATCGAATATCCGGTGAGCTTGCCCGCATGATCGGCCCCGAGCCTCACATTCATATCGAATGGATGGCGTTTGGTGGTGATCCACATGGATTCGGTCAGACTGCACACATATCGCACGGGCCGCCGCACATGCAGGGCAGCGGCGGCAGCCAACCCTTCCGCGGTGATATCGGCTTTTATTCCGAACTGCCCACCGCTAAAGGCCTGATGGTATCGCATATTCTCCCATCCGAGCGCATCCTGCAGGGCCTTCAAGTGATAGTGAATGTTGATGCTTCGGCCTACTACCACGAGTTGAGGCTGCCCGCCATCCGGGTCTTCTTCGAAATAAGCCAGGGAGGCTTCCGGCTCAAGAGGTGACTGATGGATAGTTTGAGTGGAGAATCTTGCTTCCACCACCGTGTAAGAATTTTCCAGCGCTGTTTTTGCGTCCCCTTTGATCTGCGGTTGAGTATAGCAAAGATTGGGGATCCCTTCATGGATACGGATGCTTCCATCGGCCATTGCTTCTTGGGGAGTGTGGAGTTCCGGCAGGGGTTCGTATTCGACCAGCACAGCCAGGGCGCCTTCCAGAGCATGTTGCCTGGTATCGGCAATGACTGCCGCGACGGCATCGCCCATGACGTGCACCTTGTGTTCGCACAAGACCGGCTGGTCTTCTTTGAGCCGGTTTGTTCCCAGGATGTCCCTGGCTGTGAGTATTGCCGCCACACCGGGGAGCTTTTCGGCCTTTGAGGTATCTATGGACTTTATCAGGGCATGTGCGCAAGTGCAGCGCACCGCCGCGAGTTCCAATACGCCTTCCTTTAGTATGTCCGCGGTGAAAAGGGCCTTGCCCGTAGCCAGCAGGAGAGCATTCGGGCGTGGCAGAGAAACCCCTATTGTGCCAGCATCCGGGCCGGGATGGATATCGGCTGGGCGGGTTTCCCCTCTAAGAAAACTGCCCGCCAGCTTTACCGCATCGATAATCTTCTTATAGCCGGTGCACCGGCAAAGATTATGCGAAAGAGCTTTCTTAATGGTATCCGTATCCGGATCGGGGTTTTTCGCCAGGAGCGCCATGGAGGCCATGATCATCCCCGGAGTGCAGAAACCGCATTGAATCGCGCCGCTCAGGGCAAACGCCTCCTGAATGAGGTGCGGATTATCCGGTGTTCCAAGTCCTTCGATACTTATTACATCGGCCCCGTCCAGTTTCGAAACCCGAGTGAGGCAGGAACGCGTTGCCTTTTTATTGACGATAACCGTGCATGCGCCGCATTGTCCCTTGCGGTCGCATGATTGCTTTGTGCCCGTGAGGCCTTCGTTCTTGCGCAAAAAATCGATCAGGACCAGCTCATCTTCAACCACGCAGGTCTGCCGAATACCATTTAATGTAAAACTTACCTCTTTCATAGGAACTCCCCCGCGCGGACTGTAAGTTTTTCGAATACAACGTCACCCCGGCGAAGGCCGGGGTCCAGGCTGAGCTTGGAAGGACTGGATTCCGGCCTCAAAATCGACCGTGGCCCCACGCAGGAGCCATTTGGGTTGCGGCCGGGTTGTCAATCGCCGGAATGACGATGAGTGATGTCCCATCAGGGCTGACGGGATTAACTCAAATAATATTTATCTGCGCCCCCCCCTTAGCCGGGGCAATCGCCGCCGGCGCCGAGCACTCGACCTTGCGCGCTAAGCGCGCAAGGTCGAAATCCAGGGGGGTGCGGGGGAAACGTTCCCCCGCGCTTTTTAGGGTCTATTTCGGCATCGGCAACTTGAAATCTTCCGCTATGGCTTTAAAGCAGTTGTAGCTCGATCCCCGCCCTATGCCCGGCCCGCCGTATGTGCCCGATGAGCACTGGTAGAGGGCCTTTACAGGTGTCCTGTGGCCACCGGGGGTGCCCCTGAAACGACCGTTCTGGATGCCGGAACAGTTGCCCTCACACCAGCCGCCTTCCTTCATATCCAGATGAGTGTCCTGGATATCGATCGGGTTGGTGATACGCTGCACAATGAGATTATCTTTGGTCATGTTGGGTGCGTACTCGGCCCAGGTCTCAAAAAGCACGTCCACGAATTCCTCTGTAAGCTGTTTCCATTCCTTCCTGGAAAAAATTCGAGCGGGGCAGGTGAATTCTTCGACATGCAGTGAATGCTTGCCTTCAGGCACCCTGCTCCGGTCCCAAATGCTATCGGGCGCAGTCAGTATAAACATCTTGGAAGGCATGCCCCCGAGAAAAATCTCGTGCATGTACTTATCTTCCATGAAGGCAAGGTCTTTGGGCGCAAAATAAGTGCGCGGAGTGGCGTTGACATCGGGGTTATTTTTGGCCGCCTTGTATTGGGGAAGTTCATGGACCCCCACGGTGCCCCAGAAAAGCTCGCCTCGATCAAACTGGTAGGTGCGAGCCATGCGCTTAATATCCTGGCTGATCCTGTCTTCTCCTATCAATCGCAAAAAAAGCTGAGGGGATGCATTGTCGGAGACCACCAGTTGTTTGGCCATAATCTCGGTGCCGTCCATCAGCTTTATTCCCGTGGCCCTGTTATTATCCATGAGCAGTTTTTGAACTTCTGAATTGATGTGGTACTCGACACCCAGTTTCTTTCCAGCCGAAACCAGCGCACTGGTGATGGACCCTGTTCCGCCCTTGGCGATGGCTGCCGTTTCCCAACCCAGGGTAAGATGAATAGTTGCAAGAATGATATTAAGACCCGGCACATCATCGGGGAAAACGCCCCAGGAGGTAAGAAATCCTCTCAGGGTCAATATTCTCAATTCATCGCTTTCGAAGAAATAGCGGGCAACATGCTTGGCGGTCATATACTGCATGGAGATATCCAAGCCGCTCGTGGGATCTAAGCAGAGCTCTTCCAAGACATCCGGGACCCCCCATGGAGTTGAGGGCGAATAGCGATGCTTGTGGAAAGCCGCCCGCCATTTGGTTCTATATTTCTCCGTCAGGTCAAGGTAGGTTTGGGCATCCGTTTTGGAAAATTGGAGGATCTGTTCGTAGGTCTTTTTAACGTTTTCCTCATTGAACTTTGTTTCACCGGTCACTGGATCGACCACGGTGAAGGCGGCATAAGCAATATAGCTGGTCTGGTCATCAAAGATGATGGCTTCGTTGGTATCCGGGAAGGTATACTCCAGTCCTTCCTGGCGAAGATTAAAATCCTTGTAGGCCGGGTGACCGTAGAAGCGGGTAAAGTGGGCGCAGAAATTGCCGCGAAATCCGGGAGAGGGCAAATCTTCAGTTACCGCGCCTCCTCCCAAATGGTCCAGGCGCTCAAAAACCCCGACCTTCAGGCCTGCTTTGGCCAAGTAAGGAGCAATGATCGTTCCGTGATGACCTCCTCCGATAATCAACGCATCATAAGCTTTGTCCGACATTTCCTTCACTCCTTTGTATTTCCTGGGTTAATGTTGATATTGAATAAAGGACGATCTCCCGGTTCATCGGAGTTCTTTTAAAACAGCGGCCAGCCTGGCAGCCTGTTCATCTGTCGATCCTTCTATTATTGTGCACGCTCTTCCCATGTCCGCAGGGGGTGCGAGTTCCATCAGTTGCACCTTTTTGAGTCTTTCAGCGTTGTCGCCAAGGTCTTTGAGACCCCATTTAGGGATAGGCATGGGCCGCCTGAGCAGCCCCAGCATCTTGCTCCTGGCAACATATCTCAGCTCCCCCACCTCATTGCTCACCGTTACCAGGGCCGGCAGCCCGGCCTCGACCACCTCGTAGCCCACGGGGACGGTCTTCTCCACAACGACAGCGCCATCATGTATTTTTATCGACCGGGCCATGCTGATGCATGGAATGTCAAGCATTTCGGCCAGAATCAGGCCCACCTGCCCCGAGTCCCAGTCTCCGGCTTGTCTGCCGGTCAGGACAAGGTCATAGGCCACGATCTTTTTTATGGCACAGGAAAGCACGTATGCCACCGAATTGCTTTCAAGCCCTTCGAACAGAGGATCTTCCAAAAGGATCAAGGCGTCCGCCCCGGCGGCTATGGTCTTTCTGAGCACCGTATCCGAAACCTTCCGGCCCATGCTCAGTACGGTTATTTTCCCCCCCAGCTCTTCTTTTATCCTGATGGCGGCTTCCAGGGCATTTTCATCATAGGGGCTGATAACGTCCGGAGCGTCTACGAGGACCTGTTTTTTCTCAACATTGACCGTGACGTTTGAAAACGGCGCTTCCGGGTCAGGTATCTGTTTTGCGCAGACAATGATTTGAGGTTCTTTCATGATCACCCCTCCAATTTCTTTAGCAAAGCGGGTATGAGGTCCTTGTAATCCGCAACGACCCCATAATCGGCCACCTTGAACATGTTACAGCTCGGGTCCGTGTTAATGGCTACGATCTTCTTGGATCGAATCATCCCAACGAGGTGTTGAATCGCTCCCGATATACCGACGGCAACGTAGGCGTCAGGAGCAATGATGGTGCCGGTAAGGCCTACCTGGCGGTCGGAGGTCATCCAGCACTTATCGACAACCGGGCGGCTGCATCCTATCATCACCACATTGCCGAGGGCTTTGCTGATGGCCGCTGCAAGGTCCGTGAGCATCTGAAAATCATCTTTATCAACTATCCCTCTGCCACCGGATATGACAACATTGGCCTTGTCCAGCTCGACAACCTGTTCGGGCACCGTCTTAATCGATTTGACCCTTAATATGGATTCATCAATGGCAGGCGCCATGTCGAAAATATCGCTTTTGGCGGTAACCTGCTCGGCCGGCTCAAAGGCATTCTTCCTGACGGTTACCATCTGAGGAAGGCCTTCACACCTCAAAGCGGCGATCGCGTTACCCCCGTAAATAGGTTTTGTGCGAACGAGGGCGCCGTCATTGGGATCGATCTTCAAGGCGAGGCAATCGGTGGTGAGTTCCGTATTCAAGCGGCAGGCTAGCCTGGGGGCCACTTCCTTGCCCACAAACGAGTGGCTCATAAGAACTATCCGGGGTGCGATTTGCTTGCATAACCACTCGAGCGCCCCCACCCAGGCATCAGGTTTGAAGCCTTCCAGCAATGGGTGCTCCAGCTTATAAACCTTGGCTAATCCGAAAGAGGCAACCTCTTCCGCCAGTTGGGCGGTTTGGTTTCCAACGACCACTGCTGAAGCTCCAATGCCAAGTTCCTTGCCCAGGCCGCTCGCCCCTCGTATCAGCTCAAGTGTTTTCTTGTCCAACACTCCATCTTTAGACTCAACCAACAGTAGTATCTCGCTCATGGCAACCGCTCCTCCTTGTTTCTTTATTGTTCTATCGACTGTAGAACGAGCTCATTTAAGTCCATCACCTTCATCTTGCCTTCCAATCCTACGGTCTTTAAGGCATCTTCGAGCATGACCAGACACAGAGGACAGGTGGTGATAAGGATATCCGCCCCGGTTTCCCGTGCTTCCCTGATTCTGATTTCGCTCATTCTGGCCTCACCACGAAGGTCGGTCCCCTGCCACATCCTTCCTCCACCTCCGCCACAGCAGAGGCTCTCAGAACCATGGTGACTCATCTCCACCAGTTTGATACCCGGAATTGAGCCAATGACTTCCCTGGGTTCTTCGAAGTTGCGGTTGTGCCGGCCCAGGTAACAGGGATCGTGATAGGTAACGGTGGAGTTCACCGGATTTTTCGGTTTAAGCCTCCCCTCTGCCATAAGCTCCTTCAGAACCGAAGAATAGTGACGCACCCTGAAAGGGGTTTGCGAATATTCATTGAGGAATGTGTGGAAGCAGTGCGGAGAGGACGTAACGACGTCCTTTATGGAATACTTGTCAAAAAGTTCCAGGCAGTTTTCCATCTTCTCCTGAAATAGACCCAACTCTCCGGTCACTCTGGCAATGTCTCCGCAGCAGGGTTCCTTGTCCGCCATGATCCCGAAACTCACCCCTGTGTGCTTCAAAATGCCGCAGAAGGCTTTGGCAATCTCCTGCGCCCGTGCATCAAAGGAGGTCGTGCATCCGGCAAAGTAGCAAAGCTGCGACTCTTTGCCGTCTGCCTTCAGGACGGGGATATCCAGTCCCTTGGCCCAGGCGCCCCTTTCCCTTTTGGAGGATACCCACGGATTGTCGTAATTGAAAAGCCTCTCCAGGGTCTGGTTCATAAGATCGGGCACGCCCTTGCCCTCTTCGACCAGTGAGGCGCGCTTTCTCGCAATGGCCTCGAAAGTTGCGCCGTACACGGGGCAAACTTCCAGGCAAGCCGCGCAAGTAGTACAATACCATGCCGCCTTGTCCTCGATTGGCCGCTGCTTTGATAAAAACCGGATATCTCCGGCAGGAGAATGTTCGAGCCACAACGAATGGCGCGCAGCCTGGACAAAGTCGCGTGGCGAGAAAGGCTCCCCTGCGCCGTTGGAAGGACAGGCTTGAACGCAGCGGCCGCATCGCATGCAGGCGTCAAGGACCGCTACATCCGCCGGATTCAATGAGTCGCCGGGTTCCATCGGCGCTAAAGAGGCCCCGGCCGATTTTTCTTCGCTGTGATGGAGGTAATAGGCCGCAGGCGCCCCAATGACGTGAAATAACTTGGTATAAGGTATTATGGCAATAAATCCCAGGCAGAGCAGGGCGTGGCCCCACCAAAGATCGGGATATACCGATTCCGCAACCCCCTGCGGGATCCAACCGGCGATCGCCCAGCCGATGAAGGACCAGTTGCCCCACGGCGGCCTTTGGGCCGCCAGCCTTAGCGCCTCCAGAAGAAAACCTGAAAATGCCGCCGCAAGGAGCCAAAGGGGGACAATCGCGTCCTCCAATCTGTGCTCAAGCCTTGGTACTCGCTGAATGTACCTGCGGACAAGCGCCCAAATGATTCCCGCAGAAAGAAAAAGCCCACCGATTTCCATTGACACTTCAAACACAAGGTGATTCCTGCCTAGCAGGAAATGGTACAAATGATCATCTACAACCAGCAATGTAGTACCTATTGTTAAGATGACAAATCCCCAGAATATTAAAAAATGGGCAATGCCGGCGGGTATATCACCCTTGAATACACGCAGGCCCAGAAAAATATCCATTAATGAATGTTTCAACGCAGGCCACGAAAAAGAAGTTTTGCCGTGTGGCGCACTTTTTCGCCATACAAATATGTGAATGGCAACACCAACAGTAAATAGACCCAAGGCGATAAAGGCTATCACATAAAAAAGCCACACGTCCTCGATCTTCCAAAACATAGCTCTTTGGGGTGTCATGTAAACCCTTTCAAGAGTATTAGAAATTCTTCATCATTTCGTTAAGCAGATAAGGCACTTCAACTCGTCCGGTTGGGGCAAGTATCCGCGTGCTGTAGTCAGTTATGTATTTATTTTTTAAGGTCCTCATCATTCTTCTATAAAGAGAGGTATCTATTGCTTCGGCAATAGCCAGGACACCCTTGGCAGTACATTCGCCCAGTATCCGTGGGCCGCTGCCTACGATCAGCAGCCAGCCACCGGTCAACGGGATATTCAATTCTTTAAGCGCTGGTACGAATTCTTCTTTGATAAATCTTAGATGTTCAACTTCCATGCCCTGCAAGATGTTGTAATAGTGATTTAATTTCCAAACACCCGTCTGAATACGATAAGGTCCTTCCTCTATGCGGCCGGTTGGAATATAGATTTTATTTGAATACTTCCAGACATATTCCAGCAGCCTGGCGGAAAGAATCCGGTACTCCCGTGAAGAAATGGTCCTGCGCAAATTGTCGGCTTCATCGACGGTGGCCACAGCTACAATCCTTGGCCCCTCGCCTATCTTGACGTAATAGCCTCCCACTAATCGTATCCCCATCTTCTGCAGGGCTGGAATGTACTCGCGGCTTATAAAAGAGGCGTATTCTTCGAACTTTCCGGGCATCACATCCCAATATTGAGTGAATAGAATGGGCATACTTTCTCCTTCTAAGGGCGGCCTAGCATTTGAACATGCGGGTCATCAGTTCAGCCAGGTATTCGGATTCGTTCTCTTTGACCTTGGCGAATTTGGCCGGCCGGGCCTGGACCCAGTATAGATTGTCGGGACAACACTGCGTACAATCCAGGACCCATTCCATATCCTGAGGGCATTGGAAATAGGACTCCACTTCCTTGGCAATACGCACTATCTCATTTAACTCTTCGGTGTTCACACAAGCCTTTGACTGAATATCGGCAGGAACATCGGAAGTTATGGTCCCCGAGTCATGATAGACTATCATCTTGGTTTTTTGATTAACCGTACATTCCATGCACCCGCTCTCTTTATCTACGATAAACTGATCGGGATTGATTTCGCCGCTGACTACGCTCTCTCCCAGTCCCCAGTTTCCTTCCACCACTACTTTAGACGTATCTCCACTGTTCGGCATGACGGTCAAGACCACTCCCGCCGCTTTGGCTTCAACCATCTTCAGCACTGCAACTCCAATGCCCGCCGCTTTGGCTTCAACCATCTTCAGCACTGCAACTCCAATGGGCGCCTTCTCCATGGGCATTGCCTTCTCGAGCCGGAAGGCTATCGCCCGGGTGGTAAAGGCGCTTCCCCAGACCTGGATCACTTTTTGGACAACCGCTTCCTTCCTGCGCACGTTCAGATAGGTTTCCATTTGCCCCGGCATGCTCACGGCGCCGCTGGAACGAACAGCCACGGTGATTTGCTCTACGCCCGCCCGTTGCTTTAGCTCCTCGTAGTACTGGAATAATTCATCCCGCATCTCGGAGGGCATTTCCTTGGATTCGACTATGTTGCGAATAATCCCGCTGGCTTTTATCAGGTTGTTTACAGCTTTCAGGTTATCCTGGTTTTCCCGGACGTAGCGGCGTATTTCCTCGCCTGCGCCTGTTTCCTCCATAAATCGTTCGTATCCATCTACAGATATCGAGAATCCGGGAGGGACACGCATTCCGAGCCGAGTCAGCTCTCCGAGATTGGCGCACTTTTTTCCCACCAGCTCGTTCTGACCGCTGTCTAATTCCTCAAACCAGTAGAGCCATTTCTTATTCATGAATTCCTCTCCCTGGCGGCGGGAAGCAAGGAGCAGGAGAAGTCAACAGGCAATGCAAAAGTAAAACCCTATGTTTGCCTTTGTACTTTTTGCTTTTGACTTCATCCGGCTCCTCGTCCCGAATTCGACCTTTATTTATCCAAAATGAACACTACTCCCAAATTGGCGTCTACCTTGATTCTTTGGCCTGACTTGATCTTGGCCGTACCCTCAAAGACGTTCATGACCACGGGAATTCCGTATTCTCTTCCGACAATAGCAGCGTGGGACAGACTTGCCCCACGATCTACGACCACGCCTTTGATTATGGAAAAGACCGGTGTCCAACTGGGCGAGGTGCTCGCAGCCACCAGGATGTCTCCCTCCTGGACCAGGTGAAGTTCGTCTTCGGTTAAGATGACCCTGGCCGGTCCTTCGCACACTCCCGGTGAACCACAGGTCCCATAAAGGTCAGCCTTGAGTTCGGGACGGACCTGGGGCATGGCGCCGACCACTACCTTTAGGGCGATGGGGTCCATCGACTGGACCAGGACGCCCATAGCCATATCGAGGTCAAAACCTTCTGCCAGAAAGGCCGGAGGATTGGGGTTTTTTTGCCATTCCTGCCAT
>OMOE01000032.1:0-709 GCA_900290365.1 Syntrophobacter sp. SbD1
GGTGAACCTTTGAAGCCGCCGCACGGTATTGGAGCCGTCGTATACCGCTTTTTCCATGTTCTGAAGTCTTCGCCGTATGTCTTCGTTTTCGATTTGCGGCAAAATGAGCTGAATGTGTCCGAGAATCGCCATCAGAAGATTATTGAAATCATGGGACACGCCTCCGGCCATGGTGCCGAGCGCGGCAAGCTTTTCCGACTGGATGATTTTATCTGAGAAGGCCTTTTTCCTTGTTATGTCTTCTATTACAAGGAGGTAACCGGCCCACCTGTCTCCCTCGGCCAGCCGAACCAGGTTGATATCGGCAAGGTAGGTCTCGCCCGATGCGTTGAGAAGGTTAACATCGGTTTTTTCCACCCGTCCTGCCCCGGATCCGGACGCCTTTACGAGGAGCTTTTGGAAACTGGCCGGGTCCTGGAAAAGCACAGCGGGTGATCGGCCTATGATTTCAGAGAGCTTTTGGCACTGTATTTTTTCGATAGCGTGGTTGGTTCTGACGATTTTGCCTTCGGTATCGAGAATGCAAATGCCCTGGGGCATCAAATCGAGGACCAGGTCGGAAGCCTGGAAGTCAAGGAGCCTTTGCGGTCCGGAGGCTGCGGTTTCCGGTTCGGTTTGGTCCTCCTGCGCCTGCCGGCCGGCATCTTTGGAGCATTGAAGTCCAACTACAAGATGCCCGACTATATTGCCGATCATTTCCCAGCCCCGC
>OMOE01000032.1:719-8831 GCA_900290365.1 Syntrophobacter sp. SbD1
GCAAGCGAGACCGGCTTTACAACGGCGCCTTCAATATCAGGGATGGGATGCTCGGCAGTGTTTTCAATAAAAATGGGCTTACCGGACGAAAAAACCTGGCCCGAAATGCTGGGAGCCTGCCCAAATCTCGGATTTTGCCTGTAGCGGCGGGAAGCAACCTCGAACTGGTCCTCCAGACCAAATGCGGCGCCCAGCGAAAGCTCACCCATTTGCTGGTCCCAGAAGAGAATCGAACAGTTTTCGAACCCTGTTTCCTCTATTATTATCCGAACCAGATGCTGACATGCGGTGGTTGTTTCCTGGTCAATTGAGACTGCCTCCGCAAAACGTTGGACGATGGCCAAAAACCGGCTCATTTCATCAGCGCGGCCCTTTGCTTCAATCAGTCCCATTTTCATTGCCCGATCAACAAATTGGTCCATCCTCTCCTCTCTGTATCTTCGTGATGTGCCCGTCATTAATGGCCATGCTGCGATGCTGCGCCGCCGGTGGAATTGTCGCCTAGCAGGTCCCAGAACAGGTCGACTTCAGGCCAGATGCTTTCCAGCCTCTCCTGATATTCCTCCCATTCCTCCTCGGAAATGTAGAGCTCCCGGCATTGGGACAGGGTGCTCTCTTCATTGACCAAGCCGGGATAGTCACGCGAATGGCTAAGAACATCGACCAGGTGCATCAATCTGACTTCGGTCTTGAAGGAGCTGCTTTTGTCAGGAAAATGATGAAATCCGATGACCGCCATGAACACTTCCGGCAAAGCCCATCGGGACGCCAGACATTTGCCAAGCTCGCTGTGTCCCAGGCCGTACTGCCTCTCGACAAACCATGCGGGAACTTTGTGCCTGGCAGCGGTTTCAAAAATAGCGGTAAACTGCTCGTTAAAGCAGGTTGCCATCACAATCCAGCCTAGATCATGAAGCAGACCGAGGGCGGCTGCTTCGTCCGCGTTCATCCATGGGCGTATCTTTGTAATCTCGGCTCCAATTCTTGAACAGGCGAAGGCGTGTTTCCAAAGCATTTCCCGTGAGTTCGAATCGATTAAGTCCCCGTTGGAAAGCAGGCTCATCAAAAGAGTACAAATGCAGATCGTTTTTACCTGGTCGGCGCCTATGACCGTTATCGCTTTTGAAATTGAATTGACCTGGCGCCGGAACCCATAGTAGCTCGAATTGGCAACCACGAGGATCTTGGCTACGAGGAAGGGATCGAAGCGGACAATACTTTCGAGTTCTCCCGCAGTGCTGATTTCGGATTGCATTATTTCAATCAGCCTCCTCATAGAATGAGACAAAGAGGGGAGTTCTTTAATTTGTGAAATCTGATAGCGGACTTCTTTATCATCGAGCGGTTTGATTGACATCAATCCAAATCCTTATGCTCAAATCGAGGTCTTAATCACGGGATTGCAGTAACTTATAGCACGAACGGACTTCGCAACCAAGGATAAGAACTGTCCTCAACGCCGAGTATCCTTTCAGACTGGCTATCTCGAAAGGACAAATGCACTAGATCAATTAAATCAAGAATGTTTTTCTCCCCTGAGATCACATTAACGGCATGTGCCACAAAAGAGTTAAAGAATTTTTTTAGAAACACAAAGATCTTTCTACCTTTTGTTTTTCCGCATTTTTGAGTATAGTTCTCAAGTTTTGCCCGCTCTGTGGCATCTGGCTTTGGGTCAGATCGATATACGCTGGGAGGTATCATGGAAGAACGGTTTATTGTGGAGAAAGACAAGGTGGTCCTGGATAAACAAACCGGTCTGATGTGGCAGCGAGGCGCGTCCACCGACAGGATCGTTTGGAAGGATGGTTTTGAATACATTCAAAAACTCAATGCCGATAATTTCGGTGGATACATTGATTGGCGCTACCCTACCAAAGAAGAATTGGCCAGTCTCATTGTCCCCGACGAAAACCGGATAAGCGGCCTCTATATCGATCCGGTATTTGAAAAGCAGCGCAATTGCTGGTCTTCGACGCAGTGCGAGGGCCATGGACATCAGGCGTGTTATGCCGATTTCTATTACGGCGACATGTACGTGGTGGAGGAAAATTACGCCAATTTTTTTGTGCGGGCAGTTCGCACGGGCAATGGCGATTGATTTTCACGGTACAGGATTTCCTCTGACAATACCCGGACCTGCTCTGTTGCATACGCGCGAAAGTCTAAGTGTGCTTCTGTATCAGCCGGAAATACCTCAGAATACCGGCAATATTGCGCGGACCTGCGCCGCCACCCGCACGCCTTTGTATCTGGTCGAGCCGCTTGGTTTTCGGATTACAGACAAACTGCTCAAGAGGGCGGGTCTTGATTATTGGCCTTATGTCCGGATGAAGCTCTATGCCGATTTCGACACCGCCCGCATCGATATTGGGCATTCACGGCTGGTCTACTTTTCGGCCCGTGCTGCCGTGCCTTATTATGATTTCAATTTCCGGCCCGGTGATTGCCTGGTCTTCGGACCCGAGACCAGAGGTCTGCCTGAAGAACTGCTTGCCTCTTACCCCGGAGATGTTATAAATGTGCCCATTGACAGGGCCAGGGTCAGGAGTCTGAACCTTGCAACTACCGTAGGAATTGCTCTTTTTGAAGCTTTGAGACAGTTGCGTCAGCAAAAACTCAACTTTGTGCCGGCTCAACTCCCCGCGCCGGGAAGACCGGCGTCAGAGATTTCTGAATCTCCTCATGGCGGACAGGAGCTCTAATGGCGCGAACTGATGAGATAAAGTCCAGTCTCTATGAGCTTTACCCTGAGATTCAGAGGTTGGGGCTCCATCCTGTTGTGCTCCAGAAAGGCAAGCGCTTCTGAATCCTGCTTTTCGAAAGCAGGGACTGCTTAAAACAAGACCCTCCCTTAAGCTCTTGTGTCATTGTTCAGAATGAACATGGCGATTGTTGCCGCTTCGATCCCTCATGGGAACCTCCGGTGAGTCGTGCGGTAAAGTTGGCTCAACGCAAGATAAGGGCCCTGAGTTCAAAATCATTCCGGAGAGTATTGCGATCCGGATTTCAGGAGCTTGCTCATATGGCAAGTATCAAATGGAAAGGCGCCAATTGGGAGGCATACTACAGCAGCCTCTCGATTCCAGAGTTGCTGACAATTCTCAAGGGCTACGGTCCCATGGAGCTTCTTCGCTTTGAGGTCGAGGGGCAGTTCAAGGGGGAGTTGAGCCTGTGCTTAACCGACGATGGCGCCAAAGAGATCACGCTCTTCCACCTGGAGGTTTGCGGTGAGAAGCGCGTCGGTGTGGGAAGGGGGGCTCTGAGGTGGCTCAGGGAGACATTCAAGGGCGCCATATTTCTCGAATTCCCTGATTCGCCCGATCCTGCAATCGGGTTTCATCCCACAATGCCGTTCTGGTTCGAGATGTACCGGGAGGGAATGATCGACGCTCTGGATTGCGAAAACTTTTACCTGGCCCCCCAGGCTACCAGTGAACAAATTGAGCAGGTCCAGGAGCATATAGAGTCAGTGCTTGGCAACAGGCTGTAAGCTCCTCAAATCCCTTGATCTTCTGCAAGCCCTTTGTTAACTTTCTCCGCGCTGTTTTTTTATCCTGACATATGAGGAGGCCCCCAGGTGGGCGAGAGAAGAGTCCTTTTAGGAAACGAGGTCATCGCACTCGGACTTGCTGAGGCCGGGTGCGAAATGGCAACATCATATCCAGGAACGCCAGCGTCTGAAATCCTCGGCGCACTGCTTCGATTCAGAAAAGAAAACGGTCTTGGCATACACCTGGAGTGGTCCATAAATGAAAAAGTAGCCTACGAAGTTGCGCTGGCAAACAGCTTCACGGGAAGACGTTCTGCCGTGATCATGAAACAGGTCGGACTCAATGTTGCCGCCGACCCGCTCATGAGTTCGGCCTACACTGGAGTAAAGGGCGGTTTCATCGTCATTTCGGCCGACGACCCGGGGCCGCACAGTTCCCAAACCGAACAGGACAGCCGATTTTTTGCGATGCTTGCAAAAATTCCCGTCTTGGACCCGACTTCCCCCGCTGATGCGGGCCGAATTGTTCATCTTGCCTACACATTGTCCGAGCGCTACGAGATCCCCGTGATGCTCCGGCCGACAACCCGCGTGTGCCATGCAAGGCAGGATATCGAACTAAGCCGGATTATGCGCCAGGAAAGGTCCCCGATTTTCCAGAAAAATCCGCAACGGTGGGCGGCGACGCCAAAATTCAGGTTAACTCTGCACCGGGAACTCAATGAGAAAATTAAAAGGATTTCAGATGACGGCGCTTTTCAGCCGACTCTTCTCAACCCTTCCAGCGCCGGGACATCGGCAAAGATGTGTATCGTGGGATCGGGGGTAGTGCTGGCCTATCTTGAAGAGGTGATGTCCGACCTTGGGATCTATGATAGTATCCCGGCATACCGGGTATTGATGCCTTACCCGCTTTCGGCCGCCTTCAGCAGGGAACTGCTCGCCAGCTACGAGCGCGTGCTGGTGCTCGAGGAGAGCGGGCCGGTTATCGAGATGCAGTTATGCGACCGCGCAAAAGTGTTCGGCCGGCAGTCGGGCAACATACCTTCAGCAGGCGAACTATTGCCTGAAGCAGTGGAACAGGCTGTCCGATCTTTCCTCGAACTTCCACCCGCCTCAGTAGTGGATGCGCCTTCTTTTCCCGGCAGGAGGCCCTCTCTTTGCGCAGGATGCCCCCATAGAGCTGTATTCTTTGCAATAAAGAAAATCTTTCCCAAAGGGATTTATCCGAGCGATATCGGCTGCTATACACTCGGGTTGAATTTGGGCGCCGTTGATACGGTGCTTTGCATGGGCGCATCCATCAGCCAGGCTGCCGGGTTCTATCATGCATTTAGAAGCGCAGGCGAGGATCACCCGATAATATGCGCCACCATAGGAGATTCCACGTTCTTCCATGCGGGAATACCGGCGCTGATCAACGCCGTCGTTCAGGGTGCGCGCTTCGTCCTGGTAGTCCTGGACAACGGCACGACTGCCATGACAGGGCACCAACCTACTCCGGCGCTGGGTTTCAACCTGAACGGGGAGGCCGTGCCAAGACTCTCGATTGCGAACATCGTCAAGGCATGCGGAGTCAAGTTTATAGAAGAAAGCGATCCTTATGAGTTGAAAAAATTCACCGGGATTCTTCGCTCGGCCGCAAAGCACGCGTTTGGAGATAATGGCGGTATAGCTGTCGTGATATCCAAAAGGCCCTGCCTGATGGACCGCACGCAACAACATGAAAAACACGGCAAGGTCAGTGTTACGGAAAAGTGCAAGGGATGCGATTTTTGCTGCAAGGAATTCGAATGCCCGGCGATACTGCCCGGGGGCGAAAAAGAACCCGTCCGCATCGATGAGGCGATATGCACAGGATGCGGCGTCTGCGTATCCGTGTGTCCGCATCAGGCCCTTGAAATGTAGGTGGAAGCAGGAAGCAGGAAGCGGGAAGCAGTTCCTCATGTCCTCTCGGGACAAAGCATCTGACTATTGCCCACACATGGCGCCGGGGGTGTAGGAGATCTGTTCAAATTTCCCCCCTTTTCTAAAGGGGGGTTATTGGCAAAGCCCCCCCTTGCCGCCCGATTTTCACTCCGGGGGCATGTGTGGATAATAGTCAGGGACAAAGCATGGACAGGGAGAGCACCCCCGGGTTTCTACCCGCTCCCCGTTTCCCTCTCCCTGCTTCCCTCTCCCTGCTTCACGCTCCCTGCTTCACGCTTCCCGCTTCCTGCTTCTTCCACTGGCCGTCATTACATGAGAGGTCCTCACCGTTTATCTTAAGCGAAGAACCATGCCGGTAACACTTGTTTCTGTAAACGCAATCTTTTTTCATCCCACATTCCTCTTCGAAATAGTAAGCATCTGTAATTATTATTAATAAGCATTATAAGATCGTTCGCCAGTAGCAAGGAGCCCTGGATTTCTTTCCCGCGTACGCCAGAGACTTCGTCGACAAGATGTCTGTTTTCTCGTCGCCTGAGGAAATATTCAGACCCTCGCGCGAAATCGATGAATCGATTTACCAATCCTCCCTGTTAAACAAGGATTGCATTTCACAGCCGCGCACAGCCAGGTTGCAATTTTCGGAGATCAAGCCAACCGGGAGCCTGCGATATCGAACGTAGAAATCACAGGCGAGTTTTGCAACTGCTACCACATAACTGCGTCAGCAGGTTTTCATATTCCTGCCGCTTCTGAGCCAATTGCTCCTGCTTTTTGATTTTTTCGTCCTGTGCGGCTTGTTCGGCTTTCTCCCGTTCGTATGAATCGCCTACTGCGATGCGAGGCTTTGTTCGGGTTCGGATGGGCAGGGGCGGGGTTTATATTTCATTTCATGAACATTTTCATTGTTATTCGGCTTCCGATCGCTTACGTGCCTGGTTCCATGTTCATCGGTCCAGATATAAACTGATTTTTGCCCCATCAGCACGCAGGCACAGCATAAAGCAAGAAAAAGGAAAGCCCAGTTTTTCATCTCTCGCCAGCCTCTCTTTATTTGGTCAATGCCTGGGCCAAATAGTTGTTGAAATGCTCTTATACTCTAATTACTTTCTACTAACTTTGAATTTAACCAGGGAGGCAGAAGTTTAGATATGCAAAAAAACATCTTTTCAGAAAGAGTTGAGCGTTTTCGCAAAATAATGCTGCACGAAGAGCTTGACGCTTTTCTCGTGGCGGTCCCCGAAAACCGCTACTATCTCAGCGGGTTTGAAGCAGAGGACCTTCTATTGACCGAAAGTTCCGGTTGCCTCTTGATAACCCAAACGGCGAAATACCTGCTGACAGACCCGCGATATGAGGGGGCCGCGAAAGAGGAGGCCCCGGATTTCGAGTTGGCGATTTATTCCACGGGGCTTAAGCAACTTCTGCCCGAGTTGTTTTTGCAACTCAAGTGCGACAGGGTGGGGGTGGAGGAGCATTTCCTTACCATCAAAAGGTTCGCGGAGGTGAAGGAAGCGCTTTTAAAAGCCAGGCCCTCCGGAGCGGTTATCGGTGCTGAAGACCTCGTTGAGCGGCTTCGTATAATAAAAGATGATGAGGAGATCGAGAAAATCCGCAAATCGATCAGGCTTTCCGAAACAGCTTTGCAAAAAGCGTGGAACGTTCTGGCCCCCGGTAAAATCGAAAAGGAAATTGCCTGGCTCATAGAAAAGACAATCCGCGAAGGCGGAGGAGATGCGGTTTCGTTTCCGCCCATAGTTGCCGCCGGCCCGAATGCAGCTCTTCCCCATGCAGTTCCCACCGGTCGCAGAATCGGTGAAGGAGACACGGTTATCCTCGATCTTGGTTCCAAACTGGACGGCTACTGCTCGGATATGACTCGCACATGGATTCACGGCCGCCCTGCTCCCAAGATTATGGAGATATACAAAGCGGTCCGTCAGGCTCAGCTCGCAGCGCAGGAAAAAATCCACGCGGGAGCCGATTCGGTTACGGTCGATTCTGCGGCCCGCGACTTGATAAGGGACGCCGGGTATGGGGACAATTTCGGCCACGGGCTGGGACATGGAGTTGGTCTTGCGGTTCACGAAAAGCCCGGTCTCAGAAAAGTGGACCCAATCATTCTGGAAGAGAACATGGTCGTTACTGTGGAACCCGGGATCTACCTGCCCGGGTTTGGAGGAGTGCGGCTTGAAAACATGGTTCGGGTCACAAAAACCGGGTGTGAGCTTCTTACCAGGGAAGAACTGTTTTACGACTGGTAGGGGGAAGGGAGAAGCGGGGAGCGGTTCCTCATGTCCTCTCGGGACAAAGCATCTGACCATTGCCCACACATGGCGCCGGGGGTGCAGGAGATCTGTCCAAATTTCCCCCCTTTTCTAAAGGGGGGCAGGGGGGGTTTTGTGGTGCTCCCATTCAACAGAAACCTCAAACCCTTTGCCAGAGAGCTACGCAAGAACATGACAGACGCCGAACAGGCGCTTTGGTCCAAATTGAGGAGAAAGCAGCTCAACGGTCTTATTTTTTACAGGCAAAGAAACATTGGAAACTACATCGTGGATTTCTACTGCCCGGCTGCGAAACTCATCGTCGAACTCGATGGGGGCCAGCACTATTCGGTTGAAGGTAGGGCCAAAGACAAGACCAGAGATGAGTACCTGGTCAATCTCGGCCTAAATGTGCTCAGATTT
>OMOE01000086.1 GCA_900290365.1 Syntrophobacter sp. SbD1
AAAATTCATAAGGATGCGAAAGGACAGGAATTTCTCTTAAGTTAGCGGCATTAGGCCCGACCCGTTTTTCTACTGATTAAACCACCTTTCGGATAGGTTTTTTGAATCTGTACGAGGTATGTTATATTGGATTGTCTTGTATAATCCGCATGTGGCGCCTGCTTGAATCGAAAGGTGTTAAATATGATTCAAATGAGCGGAAACCAAATACTGGTTAATCTGACCCAGCAAGGTCGAAAGAGGGCTACATGAAAAAAATAATCTGGCCGATGGCATTTTCCCTGGCGGGTTTTTCAGCATTCCTTGTTTTACGAGTTTCGAGTGCGGGTTTCATTCATGAGGACGGCCTGAGGTATCTGCTTGCATTCTGCTATGCCTGCCTGGGCATGGCGGTTGTAAGAGGGTGCTCCTTTCTTTGTTTCAATATCCTGTATTTCAAGCGGATCAGGCGCGAGGCTCCCGGGCTTTTACGGATCATGTTCTCACTTTTTGCCTACGGAATAATCCTCACGCTCATCTGCGGGTTGGTATTAGAATATAATATTACCGGTCTATTAGCTACATCGGCGGTGCTGTCCGTAGTAATTGGTCTCGCTTTACAGGATACGCTCGGCAACTTTTTTGCCGGAGTCTCCCTTCACATTGAGCAGCCGTTCAAAATAAAGGACAGCATCAAGTTTCGTGACCATACAGGAGAAGTTCAAGCAGTCAGTTGGCGTACTACCACAATACGTACCAGCGATAATACTTTTCTGAAATTTCCCAACGCTTTGCTCGCGCACGATCCCATAGAAATATTTCCTTATGACCGTCTGCATCGGCATTCGGTCAGTTTTTCAGCACCATGTTCGGTTTCACCCCAGACAGTTATAAATATTGCAAAAAAAGCGGCTTCCAGTATATCCAATGTTTCGTATGAAGTTGAACCGAAAGCTCGTATAACCGGGTTTAGCGACTCCAGCATAAATTATGAGGCACTGTTCTGGATGAAGGACTATATGAAGGTGAATGATACCAGCGCAGAACTTAGAGAACGGATATGGTATGCCTTTTACCGGGAAAATATCAGGATGCCTTTTCCCACTCGCCACGTTTTGCTGGATCGGATGAAAGTCGAATGCCGGGAAAGTGTGCCTAAGGTGGACTACAGGTGTGTTGTTGAAGGAATTGACGTATTCGCACCTCTATCCTCAACCGAAAAAGAGGCCTTGGTGGCTTCGGACGGAATAAGGGTCTATGCACCTGGAGAGTGCATGGTGCGGTGTGGCGAAGCCGGGGATTCCATGTTCATAATCGGTCGAGGCCACGCCGAAGTTCGGGCGCCCTCAAGTGGGGGTCCCTCAACGGTTGCCCTTATTGAAGCCGGAAGCTTTTTTGGCGAGATGTCCCTCTTTTCAGGAGAGCCGAGATCGGCGGACGTGGTTGCCGCGGAAGAGGTGGAAGTCTTGGAGATAAGGAAATCGTGCCTTCAGAAGCTGCTCATAGAGAATGCCAAGCTCGCCGAGGCGTTCAGCGAGAAAGTGAGCGAGCGGCTTGGCACATTACAAAAACATGCCGATTCAACCCGGCAGGAAGAAATTAAGGTAGAGCAAGGGAGACTTCTCGAGCGAATAAAGAGGTTTTTTAATCTTAGTTGACCCCGCGTTACAAATCACCTGCCGACGACGGCAACGCCGGTTCCAATCCGGCTCATATCATCCGGTCTTGCCTTGTCAAGCCTGGAGAAATGGAAGGGGATGAATGAAAACGAACAAATGGGCATTGTGCCTGGGTGTTATAACTCTGTTTGCCGGATTGTGCGCACCAACGGCCAATGCCGATCTCTACTTTGAAACTGAAAGCATATCCACCAATGTCCCTAACCGGCCGAACAACGCCACAACCCTGAAGAGCTATTTCACTTCCGACGCCTCGCGATGGGAATTGGGAGACGGCAAGGTCATCATCCTCGACTACAATGCCATGAAGTTGTTTATGCTCGATCCCAAAGCGAAGACATACAGGGAACTTAATCTGGGCGAACGGCCGGGGCTTCCCGATACGGCAGGCGGCAAGCCGAAAATGATGGAAGAGCCGAGCGCCGCCGCGTCGGCGATCCGGGTTACGCCGACCGATGAAACGAAAACCATCGCAGGCTATAAGTGCAGCAAGTACAACGTAAAACTCGCAATGTCGGACGGAGAATACTGGGTTTCAAAGGATGTGAAGGGCTACCAGGAACTCAAGACCCTGGGGGCCAAAATGGCATCCATAATGGATCGCAATCCAATGCTCAAACAGTTTAACATCGGAGGAATGTCCGAAAAGATCGATGGTTTTCCAGTCTACACCGTGAGTCATGTGATGGGCGGAACAATTGAGAGAACTCTCAAAAATATCGAACAAAAGCCCTTGGACTCCGCACTGTTCAAGATCCCATCAGACTATGCTCTGGCGCAAAAGGCGCACCAATAAGCATGAAAAACAGAGTAAACAGAACAGGCAGTTCTTAGTCTCACAACTCGAAGTTATTTTCTACTCACAATTCGCTATTTACTGTCCAGATTCCAGATTCCGTCCCAATCTCTGCCGGGGTTTTCGACAATCTGACGGCAATGGTCTGCGTAGACCCTTGCCGCCGGGTCATCAGGCAGGTTTTCAAAGAGATCAAGTGCTTGCCGCCATTTTCCTCCCAGGCAACAGGCGAGCGCCTGATCGAATCTCTTGTTGTATGCATCCCTTTCGGGTCCGGTAGGCTCGAACACCTCCACCGGGTTGCCGCGCCCCACCACACGAATGAAACCCAGCCGTCTGCCTTGGAACTTGCCCGATGTTTCTTTCCAGGTTTGATTGGAAACCATTATTCTGGTACCGAAAAACTTGTTTGCCCCTTCAAGGCGCGAAGCAAGGTTGACAGCATCCCCGAGGACCGTGTAGTCGAAGCGCTTGACCGACCCCATGTTCCCAACCACGACGGCCCCGGTATTTATACCGATACGCATCCGAAGGGTTGCGCCAGCCAGCTTGCTATACTCTTCCTGCTTCTCCCGGATTTTCTGCTGGCACTTGAGCGCGGCGCGGCAGGCGCGCTCCGCGTGATCGGGCTGATCGAGGGGAGCATTCCAGAAAGCGAGGATTGCGTCCCCTTCGTATTTGTCGAGAGTGCCGCCCTCATCGAGGATGATGTCGGTCATATCGGACAAGACGAGGTTGAGAAGTCTGGTGAGGCTTTCCGGGTCGAGCTTTTCTGAAATGGTGGAAAAGCCCTCGATGTCAGAGAAGAAAATCGAAAGATCCTTTCGCTGTCCGCCCAGCTTCAGTTGAGACGGGTCTTCCACGATGCGTTCGATTACGGCCGGGCTGAGATAGCGGCTGAAAGCTTTCTTTATGAACGCCTTCTTGCGGCCCTCGGTAGCATAGTTTAGGACAACCGCGCCCGTGAGGGCGACCAGTACAGCGTTTTCCTGGACGATAATCGGCCACCAGAGCCCAAGGGGATAAGCTGCAAACCCGATAACTGCAGGTAAAGGGGCAAACAGGGCGATCCCGAAGACGCTGTGCCGCACACGTTTCGCAAACGATACTACGGAAACGGCAGCCAGAACGGCAAGCATTAACGTCGACAGGACCACTGCCATAGAGGGGACATCGCGCAGAAAATCGCCCGTAAGGAGATTATCAAGCAAGACAGCGTGGATTTCAACTCCGGGGCATACGCTGCTGAGCGGCGTCGGCCTGAGGTCCACCAGGCCGGGGGCGCTGAACCCAAAGAACACATAGGCGTCTTTGAACGAGCCGCTGTCTTTTATAGTCTCCACACCGCCTGCCCTGGCAAGTATCTCCGACTCAATCACGGCAGCAGCGCTGTAGGATTGGAACACGCCCGAGGGGCCGCGAAAGCGCAAAATCATTTTGCCCTCGCGGTCAAAAGGGATGCTCTTGCCGCAAATCTGAAGGCAGTCTGCTTCAAACCTTCCCGAGCACACTTGCGGAAGCAATTTAGGGCCGGTCCCACCAGGGTTATTTGCGTATTGGGTCCCGAAGGCCGCAAATCCCAGCGATGGCACCGCTTTCCCGTTGAATATCCTGAACAGATTCGCCCGGCGGAATACCCCGTCAATATCAGGGTCTTCTATCACGTTTGCCAGCACCGTTGCGCTTGAAGCAACTTCGTCGATCGGAAAAGTCGCCGAAAGCCTGGCGAGTTTGTCCCCGGATGGAAAGTTCGCTATATTGAATAAGAGCCGGTCAGTGACCTGGGCGGGCCAGGCAGTGGAAAAGTTCGCATCCCGGTGCAGGCACAATGATCCCACAAATAAGGGCGCGCGGCTGATGGCGTCGGCAAGCTCCCGATCGTCGGCAATTCCGTAGACTGAGGGTTCGGAGTAGAGGACGTCAAAGATTACGGCTTTGGCGCCGTGTCGAGTGCAGAAATCGATAATGGGAGCATAGACCTCACGAGGCCAGGGCCATGTGAGGCTATTTTGCTTTTTGCCCCAATCGAGGCTCTGCTGGTCCAGCAGGATCAGTTTGATAGCGCCGGTTGCAGGGCCCGGCTTGGCAAAAAACTGCACCCTCCAGTTCCAGGTAGCGTACTCCAACCTGTCCAGAATGCCTGCATGCCAAATGATAAGGGCAGCCAAGGCTGATGCGGCCCCTATCAGGATACCATCGAGCAGCTTTTTTTTCATCGGCTCTCTTAGAGATTTGTCATTACAGCTTTGAACCTTTTCTGCCTTTCAGTCGAAACCGGTGTCGCTGCAAGGCCGCCACTGATAAGAGGCCTTATGTCTGCAATGCGGTCATTAGGATCGGGGTGCGTTTTGGCAAAATCCTGCCCTCCGGGTTTGAGCTGCTTTTTCATCTCCGTGAGCATGACAATGAGGGCGCCGGGATCATATCCAACGCGCGCGAGAATGGTGACTGCCCCTTTATCCGCTTCCCGCTCGAGGTCACGTGAATAGCCGTTTTTCATCAGAGCGGAGGTGATGTCGGTAATCGACCCCTGGAATGCTTCGGTAAGCTTGGAAAGTGGAACTGGGCCATAGGTTTTTGCCGCCTCGGTTCCAATTATGGTGAATGCGCTCGTCAGCCTGCTGTTCTTTATCGTTTTCAGTCCGTGTTGTCCCTGTACGTGTGATATTTCATGGGCGAGCACCGCCGCCAGATCGTCTTCAGTCTTGCACAACCGGACCATTCCACTCGTGACCAGTATCAGGCCGCCGGGGGCTGCAAAGGCATTAATCTCGGGTGAGTCCAGCAGGAGGAAATGGTATCCGCCGAAAGTTTCAGGCCTGTCGGAAGCCTGGGCAAGG
>OMOE01000088.1 GCA_900290365.1 Syntrophobacter sp. SbD1
GGGGGAAGCCGATGGATCGGACGGCCGTCGAGCAGCAGCCGGCCGGAATCGGCTCGTGTAAGACCGCTGACTGCGTTTATAAGCGTAGTCTTGCCCGAACCGTTGGGGCCTATAAGCCCGTGAATGGTCCCGGCCTCGACGCCAAACGAGACCCCGGACAGAGCGTTGACTCCTCCAAAGGACCGGCTGATCTTTTCAAGTTCCAGAAACACGCCACAACTCCATGGTCAAAGAAAAACCTCTGACACAGATGGACACAGATAGACACAGATGTGGAAAACAACTGAACAAGCCGGGTCAATGAGGGGAGTGCTGTCATTGAATTTGCCCATCTCTCTGCATCCACCGCGCTTCGCTCCTCCATCCGTGTCCATCCGTGTCAAAAAGTCTTTAGGGTATGCGCGCATGGATAGTCCGCCCGACAATGGCTAAAGCAACTAAACGGACACGGATGAACACGGATAAACACGGATGGTTAAAGCAGTTGAATAAAATGGATCAACGCCGAGGATCGCTATCCTTGAATTTGACCATCTTCTCTCTGTATCCGTGTTCATCCGTGTCCATCTGTGTCAAAGAGGTCTTTGGGGTATGCACGCAAGCTGAACAAACCGCATCAGTCCAGGGGACTGCTATTTGAATTTACCCATCTCTCTGCATCCACCGCGCTTCGCTCCTCCATCTGTGTCCAAGTGAGCTCAGCCCGTTAGGGAGGTAAAGAATCACAATCAGCAGGATAGCTCCGTTCACGCCCAGCCGCAGAGGCCCGGCGGTGACTCCGGCACCCCGGAGCACTTCGGGCAGAGCGGTCAGGATAACCGCTCCCAGTATTGGGCCATAAACGGACCGCGTTCCGCCGACGACATTATATATGAGTAACTGGACGGCGGCAGAGAAGCCAAATTCTCCCGGTGTAATGATAAAGTTCAAATGAGCGTGGATAGCCCCGGCGATTCCGGCGATAAATGCGCCCAGAACGAACGCCATATTTTTGTAGCGGGCGGTATTGATACCCATAGCCATCGCAGCGGTTTCATCTTCGCGAATGGAGGCAAAAGCCCAGCCGATCCTCGAGCCGCCAAGGACCGCCAGGAAATAGGTTGTGGCGGCAAGCACGCCGTAAATGATAAGAGTTGTCGTCTTGTTGGGGATGCCTACCAGACCCTGGGCGCCTCCGGTAATGTCCAGGTTTACCGCGGCAATCCGTACGACTTCTCCAAACGCCAGGGTGGCCATGGCCAGGAAAATGCCCCTGATTCGTAAAACCGGCGTGCCGATAAGCAGCGCTGTCATGGCGGCCATGCATGCTCCCGCGGCAATGCTGACCGGATATGGCGCGTTGAGGTGCATCGTCAGGATACCGGCCGTGTAGGCGCCGATTCCCGCGAAGGCCGCGTTGCCCAGCGAAAGCTGCCCGGCGGACAAAGTGACATAGAGGCTCAGGGCAAGAAGCGCGTTAATGCCGATGAAATTGATAAGGCTTCCGTAAACCGCCACAAACTGGGACAAAAACTCCACGTTCAAGCCTCCCTCACCCGCCCGCGCCCAAGCAGCCCGGAGGGCTTCAGGATCAGGATCACCAACAGGACGGTGAAGGCCACAGCGTCACGCAGATTTGACGTGCCGGTCAATGCCACCGTAAATACTTCACTCAATCCGAAGGCAATTCCGCCCAGAATAGCCCCCGGAATACTTCCCATCCCACCCAGAATTATTACCGCAAGACCCTTTAGCTCTATAGAGTGGCCCATATCCGGGGCCAGGGCATCGAAATATAGTCCGTACAGGATGCCCGCAACCCCGCCCAGGGCCGACGAGATAAAGAAAGTCACTGAAATTACTCCATCGACGTTGATGCCGAGCAGCCGCGCGGTGCGCTCGCTTTCGGCAACCGCCCGTATGGCCTTGCCCATTCGGTGGTGCTTGAGGAAAGCCGTCAAAGCGAACATCAGGATCAGTGCGCTCAATACGATTTCCACCTGGAGTGAAGTCACCGTTGCGGAATAAAAATGCCAGACCCTGTTTACGAAAATTCCTTCCGGAAACCGTACGGTCCTGGCCCCGAAAATACTCAAGGCGGCGCTTTCGAAAATGATCGCCATCGCAATGCTGGAAATGAGTCCGGAGAGGTTTGAATCGGCGCGGCGGCGCGGCGGCGCAAAGGCTACCCGGTCGAGCACGAGTCCGAGGGCCCCGGAAAAGAGGGCAGCCAGGGGAAAAGCGATCCAGATCGACAGACCGGCGGACGTTGTAAGCCAGAGCGCCATCAGCCCGCCAAGGGTAAAGATGGCAGCGTGAGCAAGGTTGAGGATGTCAAGGACACCGAAGACCAGCGTGTAGCCTATTGCAAAAAGCCCGTAGACGCTTCCGGTAAAAAAACCGTTTATTAACTGCTGCAGCAAAACAGGCATGCTAACTATTCGGTGTCCCAAAGGGAGATAAGTGAGCCTCTTGCAAAACTCCATTTTAAGGGGTTTGCGGGCTGGAAGCCCGCGCTCCCAGGCAACGCTGCCAATCCCCGGGAGCGCGGGCTTCCAGCCTGCACAGTAGATCCCGGACATTTTGCAAGAGGCTCAAGTAACTGTTTATTCGCCGAAAACCTCAAACTTGCCCTCTTTGACCACTTGGACCACAGGGGCATGATCGGCGTCGCGGCCTTCGGTAAAGGAAAACTTACCCAGGACCGTGTCCAGTCCCTTGATTTGCGCAAGCGCATCGCGCACGGCCTTGCGGTTGTCGGTCGAACCGGCGCGCCCAAGCGCTTCCCGCGCTATATAGACAGCGGCATAGGCCTGGGCGGCAAACTGGTCGGGCGGGGAACCGTATTTGGCGGTAAACGCTTCGACAAATTTACGATTCAATGGATTTGTTGAAGCAGCGTTCCACGCGGCCCCTACGATCACTTTCTCAGCGGCCTTGCCCGCATTTTTCATCAACGCAGGCGAATTGAGACCGTTGCCTCCGATAATGCTCACGCTCTCGGCAATCCCGAGCCGCCGGGCCTGGCTCACTATTCCCGATGCTTCCTCTACCAGGGCGGACACTATCAGCGCGTCCGGATCAATGCTTCTAATCTGCGTCAACTGGGGCGCAAAATCACGATCCCCCTTGGCAAAGGTCTGCTCGCTCAAGATTTGTATGTTCGAATCTCCGAGCGCCTTTTTAAAGGCATCATAGCCGCCTTTCGTGAAGGCGTCGTCGTTACCGTAGAGCACGGCGACTTTTTTGATCCCCAATTTCTCCTTTGCGACGCGGATGGTATTGGGTATCACAACCATTTCAGTCAGAGAGTCGCGAAAAATATAATCGCCGATATCCGTAATTCCCTTTGCAGTATTGCTGACGCCAAGGACCGGGACCCCCGACTGCTGAGCAATCCGGTCCGTAACCTGCGCCGTGTTGCTAAGGGTCGGACCGATAATCATCACCACCTTGTCCGCGGCTATAAACCGGTTGAATACATTTACGCCCTGTTGAGGCATGCTCGCATCGTCATCGAAAAAGGGGGCGATCTTTATCCCGTCCTGCCCTGCCTGCGCGTTTATCTCATCGACCGCCAACTGCACACCCTTCTTTTGCATATCGCCATAAGCAGCGGCGCCCCCCGTCATACTGAACGCAAACCCTATCTTCGCCTCTTTTGGCGAAGCCTGCGCAGAGGAGTAAATCCCCGTCAATCCCAAGATCAACGCCAAGGCTGCGAAAACTCTTTTCAAATTGTTTCCTCCTGAGATAGAACTCAAATGCTTACTGCTGAATCTATGCCCTTTCCCCTACCCTGTTTGCAGGATTAAAATCAAGTATTAACTTCGGAATCTAGCAGGATGCTGAAAAAGGGTTCTCCGGTGGGAAAAGAACTCTGAAAAGAGGGGTGATTT
>OMOE01000008.1 GCA_900290365.1 Syntrophobacter sp. SbD1
TGTTCAGAAGATCATGGCAGGCTACGATTTCACTTACAAGGTGGGGTTCTCCGAACGCTTACGTTTCTATTGCCGTTTCTGGTTTCCGCTTCTGGATGCCGCTTCTCGTTGCCGTTTTGTAGCGTCAAATCTCTCGTGGTAAAATTCTTATCGTTGCGATTTTTGAACTTCTGCAGGATCTTTGACAACCAAATAACGGATTATGGTCACCTCAACGGAAAGTTGCTCATTCGTAATTCCTAATTGCTCTTTTTTGGCCCGTTCCCCATTCCCGCTCCCTGCTCCCCGCTCCCTGCTCCCTGCTGCCCGCTCCTTGCTGCCCGCTCCCTACTTCCCGCTCCATGTTCCGCTGTTTTTTAAGAAGGCGTACTAAATAAAATCAATGGGTTACACAGGCTCCCGCTGTTTTTTCCACTGTATTATCAGCGAACACAGCAAGGATGCCCGGAATTGGTCGAATTTGATTGCTCACTGCTCACTGCTGTCTCTTGAATTTTCTGTTTTACCATCTGCGCAATCTGTGTCATCTGTGGATGGAGTTTTGAACTGACAACTTGTTCGGAGGAGGCACGTTATGAGCAAGAAAAGCGACATTGCCGTGAAAAAGTTTCTTGCCGGGTATAACTGTGCTCAAGCGGTTCTCTACCCTTTTTGCGATGATCTCGGCCTCGACAAGGATACCGCTCTGAAATTGACTTGCGGATTAGGGGCAGGGATGGCGCGCATGCAGGAAGTTTGCGGAGCAGTCACCGGGGGAATAATCGCTTTAGGACTCAAAAACGGCCGAGGCGATGGACAAGATAAGGTGTCTACAGAAGAAACGTACCGGAGGGTCCGGGAACTCATGTTGCAGTTCGTGTCAAAGCACGGCTCATGCACCTGCCGTGAACTGCTGAAAGGCTGCGGCCTGGACACGGCAAGCGGACAGCAATACTACAAAGACAACGATCTCTTGAACAAGATTTGCAAATGTTGTGTGCAAACGGTCGTGGAAACACTGGAGGAAATCCTTTGACTCGCCAATAAATAGGGAGGAAAAAGGTTATGGCATCTATTTGTGCTTACAACCCCGGCTTACGGTCACTACCTTGCTGATCCCTCTTTGAGGGTAAACCGAACATTGAGACTACCAAAGGCAGTGAGGCGGAGTTGTCCATTCCTAATTCCTAATTCGTAATTCCTAATTGCCCTAAAGCGTCCCTTTGGATGAAGGTATCCCTCCGCGGCGGGGATCGACTGATACGGCCATGCTCAGCGCGCGGCCAAGCGCCTTGAAGGCAGCCTCTATCATGTGATGAGTGTTGGCGCCATACAATATCCGGATGTGCAGGGTAACCCCGCCGTTCTGGCAAAAGGCCCTGAAGAATTCGGGCACAAGCTGCGTTTCAAATTCACCGCTCCGATCTGCCATCGGCGGCGTATCGTAGACCAGGAAGGGACGGTTTGACAGGTCGAGGCAGACCGAAGCAAGCGCCTCGTCCATTGGGACCATGAAATGTCCGTAGCGGACCAGGCCTTTCCGGTCGCCCAAAGCCTTCGAGAGCGCCATGCCCATGCATATTCCGATATCTTCGACGGTGTGGTGGGCATCGACTGCCAGGTCGCCGGCTGCCGTTATCTTCAAATCGAAAAGCCCATGGACGGCAAAAAGAGTCAGCATGTGGTCAAGAAACGGGACTCCCGTATTGAGCTCGGCCCCGCCGGTCCCATCCAGGACGATCTGTGCTGAAATTTGAGTTTCTTTAGTGCTTCTTGCCACAGCGCCAATTCGTTGGTCAGCCATGAAGAATACTGCCTCCCCGGTCAACGGCCGAAACCGGCCCGTTGGCGTCGATCCGAGATTTGCCCGCCGCTTATTTCGGATCGATGCCTGTTTTTTGTAGAAACCTCTTCGGTTGCTCCTACAATACAAGCAGAGAAAATACAAGGGAAATGGAGGCCTTGGATAATAATGCGCCGGCTGATGGGAATTGACGCCGCAAAAAACCGATAGTACCGGGAGCCCGGTCTTTCAGCTGCCGTACTTGCGGCGATGAACGAATTTGAGGTAGATGCGATAGTCTCCGGAATTAACGCCGCGAGGAATCTTTTGCCCTTCCGGAACCAGAAGCGTGATGATTCGACCCTGAGAGCTGCCCGAACCGGCGGCCTCCCCTTTGTCCTTGATTTCCAAAAACTTTGCCTCCACCGAAGGTGATTCGGCATCGGGCCTGTATTGCCCTGTAACGGTTGCGCCTATCATGATGTCCATGGCCTGCTCCTTAGCAATAATGTCCTAACTGAGCAATCGGCCGGATCGGGCGTTTACTTTAACTGTTTATTTGTTTTTCTGAAGACTGACCACTGGCCACTGTTTTACTGTTTAATTCCTTCTGCTTTCTTCACCCTTGCCCAGGTATCGCGAAGCGTGACCGTGCGGTTGAATACCATTTTTTCCGGCATCGAATCCTGATCCACACAAAAATATCCGAGCCGCTCAAACTGATACATGCTGCCAAGGGGCGCTCCCGAAAGACTCGGCTCCAGTTTGGCGGCGTCTATTATCTGGAGGGAATCGGGATTGATGAAGTCTTTAAAAGTCAGACCCTGCTTTTCTTCCGACGGATCGGCGCGATTGAGAAGGGTGTCGTAGAGCCTCACTTGCGCATCCATCGCGTGAGACGCGGATACCCAGTGCAGCGTTGCCTTGACTTTGCGGCCGTCGGGGGAATCTCCTCCTCTAGTGGCCGGGTCATAAGTGCAGCGCAACTCGACTACCTCGCCCTTCTCGTCCTTGATCACTTCGACGCATTTAATGAAATAAGCGTAGCGAAGCCTTACCTCCCGGCCGGCAGAAAGCCTGAAAAACTGCTTGGGCGGATTTTCCATGAAATCATCACGCTCGATGTAAATCACCTTTGAGAAGGGAACCTTTCTGGTGCCGGCGGCGGCATCTTCCGGGTTGTTTATCGAATCGAGCTGCTCAACCTGGTTTTCGGGGTAGTTTTCGATGACTACCTTGAGCGGCCTCAGAACCGCCATCACCCGCTGTGCTTTCAGGTTCAAATCTTCCCGGACGCAGTATTCGAGCAGGCTGTAGTCAACAAGGCTCTCGCGCTTTCCAACCCCAATGCGTTCCGCTTTCCAACCCCAATGCGTTCGCAGAAATTCCGTATCGCCACGGGTGTATATCCGCGCCGTCTCATGCCCGCCAGTGTGGGCATCCTCGGGTCGTCCCATCCCGTCACATAGCCTTCCTGGACGAGTTGCAGGAGCTTGCGCTTGCTCATTACGGTATAGTTGAGGTTCAGACGCGCAAACTCGATCTGCTGAGGATGGCAGGGAACGTCGAGGTTATCCAGAAACCAGTCGTAGAGTGCCCTGTGGTCCTCGTACTCCATCGTGCAAATGGAATGAGTTATGCCTTCGAGTGCATCCGACTGCCCGTGCGCATAATCGTACATGGGGTAGATGCACCATTTGCCGCCGGTCCGCCAGTGATCCATATGGCGGATCCGGTACATTACCGGGTCTCGCAGGTTGATGTTCGGAGAAGCCATGTCGATTTTTGCCCGAAGCACGTATTCGCCGTCGGCAAACTCGCCTGCGCGCATGCGCTGGAAAAGGTCCAGGTTTTCATCGACCGAGCGGTTTCTGTAGATGCTGTCCCTTCCCGGCTCGGTGAGCGTCCCCCGGTGTTCGCGTATTTCATCCGCGCTAAGGCTGTCCACGTAGGCCTTGCCTGCCTTGATGAGGTCAATCGCCCATTGGTAGAGCTGCTCGAAGTAATCGGATGCGTGATAGAGCCGCTCATCCCAATCGAATCCGAGCCACCGCACGTCATTCATGATGGAATCGACGTATTCCATCTCTTCCTTGCCGGGATTGGTGTCATCGAACCGAAAATTGCAAAGCCCCCCGAATTCAGACGCAAGCCAGAAATTAAGGCAGATGGATTTGGCATGTCCGATGTGCAGGTAACCGTTGGGTTCGGGCGGGAATCGGGTCAAGACCTTGCCCCCGTTTTTGCCACTTTTGACATCGTCTGCAACTATATTTCGAACAAAATTTGGCGGGACCTTCGTTTCGACGTCTTTCATTCTAGTTTTCTCCCAAATTCCAATCCTTCGAACTCGGTCCGCCTCTAATCTATCTGAATGAATCGGCTCACTTGCTTGTTGACGCTGGCGTAAATTTCCTCGTCGGTCCCGAAGATATCCACTATGCACTTGTGATCGATAAGCTTTTCCACGACATAAGCCGTCACGAACAAGCTCACGAAATTGGGGCGAGCGACCAGGGTCCTGAGGTTAGCCGTCTGGTATTGGATCTCGAATTCTTCCAGGTCGAGGATCTGTTGAAGGGCTGATTGAATCTGGTCCTGTAAGTCCGCCTTGCTGGTAGTCTCGATCAGGCGTTCTTCAATCAGCTTCATCGAGATCCTGTCGGCAATCTCGTCAATATTGTGGCGAAGCTGGTTCATTGCGTGATACCGCTGGGATTCTTTCTGATGATCCAGTTTCGATATCACAGCGGATTCTCTTACGTTCGGCCTATATTCTCTTCCCACGCCATTTCCTTTCGATTTTTTGATCCCGCCCGATTTAAACCGGGCCTAAATCCACTCACAGCCATGCATCGCAGGTCGATTATCGCAGACCGCATATCCGGCCCCGAAGCTATTGTCAATATTTACAACGCAAACGCCAGGAGAACAAGAACTAAGCATATGCCGGGCAGGGCGGCGATACCGCCATAACTCGCATAGTGTCCTTTAAAGAAATTTAGTATCCCACAGTCCGCCTCGCCATTTTTTAAACTAAGTTGCGCTCATGATAGCAACTTTTTCCAAGTGAGGCCTCTAAAAAAACAGCTTTTCATCCCGAATTGCGTTCGCGAATGCCATATCAAAACTCCGTCAGTTCCCGTATAAGTGTTGTTCACATATTGTTTAGAAATTGTATAAAACCATTGAAGCCGCCGGGCGAAAGCGCACTCAGCACACGAATCGTCAATGGATTGTTAACTCGTATCTGTTGAAATTTCGAGTGGTTAATAAACTTTTTGACAATCTGTGTACCCCTTATTAGTATTATGAACCTTTTATAGGTTAAAAGAATAAAACAATAAAAACATCGAATCGAGGGACATCATGAACTTCCAGGTCGAAAAGGCAATCCTTGTCCAAGTGCTTCAAAGAATCCAGAGCGCTACCGAAAAAAAGACCACGATGCCCATTCTGAATAATTGCCTTATAAAGGCTAGCGCGGATGGGACCGTAGAGTTTTCGGCAACGGACCTGGAACTGAGTCTATGGACAAAAATCGAGGCGCAGGTGATTACGGAAGGCAAAAGCACCGCCTCTGCGCGAAAGCTTCTGGAAATAGTGCGCGAAATACCCCAGAACAGGATATCTTTCGAACTCGACGCTCCGAGAGGCAGGCTGCTCGTTCAAGCCGGACGCTCCCGATTCGAGCTTTCGACCATCCCAGCCGAAGATTTTCCCAATATAGATCTCTACCAGGACTTGCCCCTGGTAAGCTGTGATACCAACCTCCTTAGACGCGCGCTGCAAAAGACACTCTACAGCATCCCGATGGAAGAAGAAACATTTTCCGCCCCCGGGCTTCTTTGGCATTTTACGGAAGAAAACGATTTGCGTTTCGTATCATCGGATGGGCACAGGCTGGCTTATTACGAGGTCCCTGCCGGAGCGTTCCCCGGACTTGAAATTACCAGGGAGATCATTGTGCCCCGAAAGGGAGTCCAGGAAATTCACCGTCTGCTCGAAAAAGAGACAGAGGCGTCCATTGGAGTGGATGATAGATCGCTCGTGTTGCGAACCCCGAGCACGTTCTTGAGCACTCTTCTTCTCGATGCCGAATTCCCGGAATATGAAATGATCATTCCGGCCGAAAGGCCGTTTGGAATTACATTGGCCACCGACGTCCTCTACCCGGCCCTCAAGCGGGTCGCCCTGGTAACCGACCCCACCTACAGGCACGTAAAATTCATCATTACCAAGAATTGCCTGGAACTCGAATCAGGCAACCCCGAGCTTGGCAACGCCAACGACATTATCGATGTGGACTATGACGGTGAAGATTTCAGCGTGGCATTCAACGTTAAATACGTTATGGACTGCATCTCGGTCATGGAAAGTTCGACAATCAGGTTTGAATGGGTGGACCAGTTCCATGGGGGCATCTTCCTGGCCCCCGAGGATAAGGGGTACCTTAGCCTGATCATGCCGATGGTTGTATGAGCATGCAGGAGGTCCACTTCAAAGGAAGTCGAACCATGAGATCAAAAGCGCTGTGCGCGGTTTTTTGTCTGTTGCTGGCCATCTCGGTGTTCATGCCCGAGGCGCATGCCCGAAAGAGTTTCGGCGGCGGATGGGGCAATAGTTCTTCCTCGCGCAGTTCTTCTTTTGGGCCAAAATCCAGTTTCCCTGCTCCAGGAGGCTATGGAAACTCACAGACCAATACCGATAGAAGTAAAAATCCATTTACCGGCGGATATGGCAATTCGGGCACAAGAAATCCCGGTGCGGCTACAACGTCGCCGGCAGGCCCGGGTCAGTCCAGAATGACTCCCCTGCAGCAACAGATGAACAGGAGCTTTTCAAAGCAGGAAAGCGCCAGGGCATATGAAGATTACAAGACGCAAAAGAGCAAATTCCAAATGAGTTCCAATCCGGGAGGCTATAAACCCTCATCGCGCGAAACGGCCACTATAAACTCAGTTCACTCCAGGAGCGGCTATAGCTCCGGTTCGGATTATTACGCGAGGCGAACGGTATTCTACGACACCTACAGATGGTCCCCGCCTGGTTACATGTACGGCAGCTACGGCCGCTTCGGGATCTGGGACGCCATGATGCTGTGGTTCATGCTCGATCACATCAATGAAGCGCAATACGCTGCCATGTACTACCATCACCAGGACGATCCAGGGATGCAGCAGTTCAGGGGGGAAGTCGAACGTCTTTCCGCCGAAAATGCAGACCTCAAAGCGAAGGTGGCGAAACTGGACGAGTCGTCCAGGTCATTGGAGCAGCAGGGCGTCAAAAAGGATCCGGCATTTATGCCTCAGGACGCTGAAGGTATAGCGTTTGCCGCGGATATTGCCGCAAAGGAACCCCCGAAATCGAATGGCTCTCAGTGGATATGGTTAATTGGATTAGGGGCTATTGCCGTGGTAGTTGTCCGTATGCGCAGGAGAGGCTGCTGATGGGGGTCGTGTCCAAAATTTTGGAAAAAAAGGGCAGGCAGGCGGTCAGTCGCATAAAAGATGTTTTTTCCGCAGGCCCTGAAAAGGAGCCGGACTATCCATTGGGGCTTCACCAGAACGCCATTCTCAGGTTCGATCCCACCGACTTTATCCTGGCCGCTGAAAACTTTAAAATCGGTCTCCCCTCCGGTGATATTTCAGTCATGGCAATCGGGGAATTCAATTGCCTGGGGATTTCTTTCCATAGGGCCTACCTGAAAGACCTCAATGATGAGGAATGGATTCTCCAGGTGGCGCATACAATGGCGGGGCCTGCCCAACGCGATGAGCCAGCGCCGCGCCGATTGGCGGCGGCCGGCAAGCAGGAGCTGGAAGTAATTCTTTTCCAGACAATCGATGAGGTCTATCCTGACGATTGGGACCTTTGGCTGAATGAGAAAACAGGCCTCATCGGATATAAGGATTTTCACACGCCGGACCAGGTCGAATATTATCGTGTATTTCAAAATCCCGGCCCGGATTGGGCGAGCCCGATCGAGTTCCGGGAATGCGTCAGGGGCTGCGGCGAGAAGTTTTCCATCAACCATGCCATGATGCTTTACAGCCGGGGGGTCCAGGCCGCCGCAGGCGAAGAATTGACGGAATATCTGCTGGTTTCAAGGGAAGAAGACGATGAGGGTGTCATGGTGCGGATAATGGCGGGCATGCCGGTCAGCCCGATGTCGCTTACGATTTTGTGAAAAGGAGTCTCAGATGAGTTTCTTGGGAAACCTGTTTAAAAAGCATGCTGAAAACGCCGTTACCTCTGTACAAAAGTTCCTGGTGACCATTGATCCGGAAACTGCCACTGAAGCGCAGATCGCCGAGTTTTCCGATCAGTTGAAAAAAGCCAGCGAAGAACTTGCCAAAGCCCGGGCCGAATACCAGACAGACGAGAAACGGGCCGAAGAGATCGAGGCGCTGTACCAGAAACGGCTTCAGGCGGCATCCATCCTGGAGGGGCAGGTTGGCGAGGCTTCCGACCAGGTCCGGAAAGATTCTCTTTCGGCCAGCCTGGAAAAGCTGGTTACTATGCTCGAACAGATGAAGCCGGATATTGAGCGTGAAAGACGGGACGCCGATGACGCAAAGCAGATGATGAATGAGCTGACCCAGTTTGTCGAAGAATCCGCTCAGGCTCTCAAAGATGCTCGATCCAGGCTCGATCATGCAAAATCGGAAATGAGAAGGGCCGAGCTCGAACAGGAAAGGGCCGAACAAAGGGCACGGGCCACCGAAGTGCTGGCGGGCATCAAGAAAGGAAGCGGAACATTCAACGTGGCCCTGGACGCCATGCAGAAAAAAACCGAAGAGAGCAGGCAGAAAGCCGATGCGGCAATGACCAGGTCAAAACTCCTTACACCCACCAACGCCGAGAAGGAAGACACCAATATATCGGCGGCCCTGGCGAAAGCTTCCGGAGAAACCGCCCCTGCGAGCGGGAGCGTTTCGGATAGGCTGGCTGCGTTAAAGAAAAAATAATCCCATCGATCATCACCCGGAACGGCGAAGCCAAGGTAGTCATGCAAGACATCGAAAGTTACGAGCAAACGCAGGAGATCCTCCGGGAGGGCATAAAGCCCTCCCCTACAAAGCGCAACGCCCCAACGGCGTAGAACGGGTTTATCCCCGCCCAATTTTTGAACGCAAATTTGTATAAACTAATGATTGACAGGCAAAGTTAACCGGGTTACTATTTTGATAGTTATCGAAATGTAAAAGGAATGATATGGACATCAAACAGGCTGCTAAAATTCTCAAGGCCCTCTCTCATCCCAATCGGCTGGAGATATATTTGAGTATCGCCAGGGGGCAGCAAGAAAGCTTCGCGGCCGATGAGTGCTGCGTTGTTTCCGCTCTTATGGGCAATCTCAAGATCGGGGCGCCCACGGTCTCCCATCACCTGAAGGAACTGGTCAACGCCGGCCTGATCGTCACCGAACGGCAAGGGAAGTTTCTGATCGCCCGGCTGGTGCCCGGGACTTGGGAAAAGGTAAATAAACTCCTGCTTGGACAAGTTAGGTAAGCAGAGCTGGGCTGTTTTTATTTAAAATACATTTCGATAGTTATAAAATGATGAAATCTTTGAACCAAAAAGGGAGAAGGCCATGAACAAGGCTCAGAGGGTCGTACTGATTACAGGTGGTTCCTCGGGTATCGGCAGGGCCACGGCTGTAATTTTGGCCAAAAATGGCTGGAGGGTGTATGCGTCGGCGCGCCGCCTTGAGTCGATGCAAGACTTGACCGGCATCGGAGTGACTCCACTGAAGCTCGATGTTACCGATACGGATCAGTGCCGCTCCGCCGTCGAACAAATCCTGCGCAACGAAGGGCGGATCGATGCTCTTGTTAACAATGCAGGCTACGGTTCCTACGGCGCGTTGGAGGAAGTGCCGTGGTTCCTACGGCGCGTTGGAGGAAGTGCCGGATGAAGAGGCGCGGCGCCAGTTCGATGTGAATGTCTTCGGCTTGATGGACCTGACCCGCCAGGTCCTGCCGCACATGAGGGCGCAGAGGCACGGGCGGATCGTCAATATCAGCTCTATCGGCGGTCGTATGGCAACTCCGATGGGCGGCTGGTACCATGCCACCAAATTTGCCCTGGAAGCCCTTTCCGATGCATTAAGAACAGAAGTCAAGCCGTTCGGAATCGATGTGGTGGTGATTGAGCCAGGCCTCGTCTCGACTGAATTCGGCGGTATCGCCAGCGAAAAACTCCTCGCCGCTTCCGGCAACGGTCCTTACAGCGAACTTGCCACGGCCATGGCTGTCGGCATGGAAGCCTTTTATCGCCCGGGCAGGGGGCCAATGGCCCCCGCTTCGCCCGATGCCATTGCTCGAGTCATCGAAGACGCCCTGCAAACGAAAAGGCCCAAAACTCGCTATGCGGCGCCTTGTCATGCAAAGCTCGCTCTCTTTTTTCGCTGGCTGCTCCCCGACTGCCTCTTTGATAAAATGGTCATCAAACAACTCAATAGGAGAATGAAATGAAAATCCTCTGTTTGCTCGGAAGCCCAAGAGAAAAAGGAAACAGCGCCACCATCGCAAATCGATTTTGCAAAACCGCCGAAGGACTGGGTGCGGAAGTGAAGACTTATACCCTGAACAATCTCCAATATCGTGGATGCCAGGGATGCATGGCCTGCAAGACCAAGCTCGACAGATGCGCGCTAAAAGATGATCTTACAGAAGTTCTGGATGCCGTTCGTGAAACTGATGTTCTCGTGCTGGCATCGCCGGTCTATTTTTGGGATATCTCCTCTCAGCTCAAGACATTCATCGATCGTACCTTCTCATATCTGGTGCCCGACTTCATGACCAATCCCGTGAAAACTCGCCTTGTGCCGGGCAAGAAACTGGTCTTCATCCTCTCCCAGAACAATCCGGACCAAAACAGCTTTACCGATATCTACCCGAAAATTAAATACTTTGCCCAAGCCTACGGCTTTGTTGAAAGTCATCTCATTCGTGCGTTCGGAGTCAGTGAACCGGGGGAAGTCGAAAACCATGAGGACGTGATGAACCTGGCCAAAACAACGGCCGAGAAGATATGTGGCGCCTGACGAGTTATTGTACTCATTCAGCGCCGTAGTTATCAGCTCAGCGGAGCAGAGAGCAGGTTACGGTTCCTGCGGCGCGCTGATGGATGTGCCCGATAAAGAGGCGCGGCGACAGCTCGATGTGAATGGCTTAGTTTGAGGGACTTGGACCCGCATGGCCCTGCTGTCATGCGTTCGTCTCACACATTGCGGCTTCAGCATTAATTACCTTCACATTCTGCCAATCAGTGGAGCTATGGCTCGCTTGCCACAGGTCGTAAGATACCTGCATGTTGAGCCAAAGCTCAGGGCTCGTATTGAAGGCGCGAGACAGACGCAAAGCCATCTCCGGGGTGATAGCCCCCCTTCCGTTAACGATCTTTGAAATGGACTTCCTGGATACGCCAATACACCCGGCATTAGTCGTACTTTTTGAAAGCTGGATATGCCTGGTATGAAATTGGTGGGCGAACGGGGTCTGCTCTCGGACCGGGCAAAGCTGAAATGTGTCAGCCGGTAATGAATTGAAAGGAGCAAATGATAAGTGATGATAGAAGAGCGGATTGGGCCTTTAACCCATATCTTTTGCGCCGCACAGGCAGACCAGCTTCAAATGGTTTTGGCACTGATCGAAAATAAGCGCCATCTGACGTCTGGTCTGCCATTGCAGCGTGTTGGAGAAGAACGCCGCCATTGAAGGCGGCGCTACCAATTAGCGTGTTGTCTAATCCGCCTGTCTCCTGATGAAAGTGGGAATGTTCAGATCTTCTTCTTCGTGGCTGCGGCCGCCGCCGCCTGTTATCATCTGGAGCAGGGACCTCCTTCGAGAAGGGGCCTGTTGCGGTTCCTGATCATTTTCGATCGGCTCTATCCCTTGAACCGCCTCGCTCAGGGGGATTCTCTGCCGTACGCCGGGGGGCGTCTGGAGCAGGTCGTAGTCGATTACCGGCACCGCCTCAGGCCTTATTCTTCTGAGGGACCGGACCGGAGGGGCTTCGGCGGCTTTTTTCTGCTCCATCTTTCCGATGCCGGTGGCGATTACGGTGACGCGGATCTCGTCCTCCATTTTTTCATCGATCACCATGCCCAGGATGATATTGGCTTCGTCGGTAACTTCTTTTTGGATTATCGAGAGGGCTTCTTCGAATTCATGCATGCCAAGATCCGGGCCGGCGGAGATATTGATGAGGGCTGCCCGTGCGCCGTGAATCGATATGTCTTCGAGAAGCGGGCTTGAAATTGCCTGCTGCACGGCCATCGCGGCCCTGTTCTCGCCGCGCCCCACGCCGGTGCCCATCAGGGCAAGGCCCATTTCTCCCATCACTGTTTTCACGTCGTTAAAGTCAACGTTAATGTAGCCCTGCTTTATTATGAGATCGGAGATGCCTTTGACCGCGTAGAGCAGCACATCGTCCGCACGCTTTATCATTTCGAGGAAAGTGGAACGCTTGTCCGCCAGGCAAAGCAGGCGGTTGTTGGGGATTGTGATAAGGGTGTCCACCGTATCCTGGAGGGCTTTAAGACCGGCGTCGGCATGGCGGATCCGCACTTTTCCCTCGACCATGAAAGGCTTGGTTACGACCGCAACGGTGAGCGCGCCCATTTCCTTGCAAATCTGCGCTACGATTGGCGCTCCGCCAGTCCCGGTGCCACCGCCCAGTCCGGCAGTTATAAAAACCATGTCGCTTCCGGTTACCGCCGAACGTATCTTGTCGATATCCTCCTGGGTCGCTTTAGCCCCCATCTCCGGCTGTCCACCCGCGCCCAGGCCCTTGGTCAAATTGGTTCCAAGCTGAATCTTTACCGGCGCCAGGCTTTTTTCGAGCACCTGCCAGTCAGTATTTGCGGTGATAAAATGAACTCCGTCAAGTCCAGCCTTTATCATGTTGTTAATTGCATTGCCGCCACCGCCCCCTATTCCCAGAACGGTAATTTTGGCTCTGTTGTCGACCGCCTGATCCATAGTCATCTGTTCCATAGAATACTTCCCCCTCCTAGTCGCTTTTCTCGCCATAATCTCTCCGCCTGAAAAGCTCTTCTATTCAAAGCAGCCCAGCAGCTCGACCCCCGGTAAAGAAGGCAAAAGTCAAAAGGCAAATAATCCACATCCTGCTTACTTACTTCTTACTTTTGCCTTCACTTGTCCCTCCACAGGGCAAAGCCGCATATTACCAAAATTCCCTCAACCACCGTTTACAAGTCTCCAGCAAAGATCCGAGCGGGCCGTGCGAAGGACGCATCGGCATGCCTCCTCCGTGATCTCTCCCGTAAAGCAGGAGGCCGGCAGCCGTAGAATAGATCGGGTTTTTCACCACGTCCCCGAGGCCGCCGAAATTGCAGGGAACTCCAATCCTTACCGGCATATCGAACACTCTTTCGGCAAGCTCTCGGATTCCCGGCAGCAGCGAAACACCACCCGTTAGAACTACACCGGCGTGCAGGGATTCGATAAATCCCGACCGAACCAGTTCCAATTCGATAATGTCCAGAATTTCATTTGCCCGCGCTTCGATAATCTGGGTAAGGATCGACTGCGCAAGCTGGCGCGGCTTTTGGCCGCCTACCGACCCGACCTCGATGACTTCCTGCTGGTTGACTGCTTCAGCCAGGGCGCAACCATACTTCTTTTTGATCTTTTCAGCCTCATCCATCGCGCACCGCAGCCCCACGGAGATGTCCGAGGTGATATGGTTGCCACCCAGTCCGACAACAGTCGAATGCCGGATTGCATTGTTCTGGAAAATAGCTATCTCGCTTGTCCCCCCACCGATATCTATCAGGGCGACTCCAAGCTGCTTTTCGTCTGCGTCCAGGACCGCGCCGCTCGACGCCAGCGACTCCAGCACAACGTCCTGAACCTGCAGTTGAGCACGCTCGCAGCATTTGACAATGTTTTGAACCGCGCTGGACATTGCGGTTATGATATGGACCTTTGCTTCCAGCCGAACTCCCGCCATTCCGATCGGATAGTGAATGCCGGGCTGGTCATCTACAATGTATTGCTGGGGTAAAACGTGCAGTATCTGCCGGTCGAAAGGAAGGGCGATGGTCTTTGCCGCGTCGAGGACCCTTGACACATCCGCCGACGTGACCTCCCGGCTCTTTATCGCGATCACCCCGTGGCTGTTCAGGCTCTGGACATGGGTTCCGGCAACTCCGGCGAATACCGAAGAGATATCGCACCCTGCCATGAGTTCGGCTTCTCCGACTGCTTTTTTAATGGAATTGACCGTCTGGTCTATATTTACGACGACTCCCCCCCTCAGCCCGGCCGATGGATAGGTCCCTACCCCCACTATATCTATCCCCTCCGAGGTAACCTCTCCAACTACGGAGCAGACTTTGGTGGTCCCCAGGTCCAGACCGACGATCAGTTCCTCTTTCTTTCCCATCAAGGTCCTTTCAAATTCCCGGAGAACCGGGCCTTTGCCTAATAATCGTCCGATGCTGACATCCCGGTCAGCCCGGCTGCTTTGCCGACCCTTGAGCCGGCCGAGGAGCAAAAAATTGTCCCTCCAGATATGCTTGGCCCCGATAATCCAGATCGATCCGGGTCACCAAATCGGTCAAATTCTGCTCGTTGAGGGTGTTTATCACCTTTTTCAACTTTGTAATCTTTTGTTCGTAGGCATCCCTGCCTATATCGACCGGGACTTTCCTTTCGCCCAATATCAGGGTGAACCCGCTCTCAGTCCACCTGCATTCGTTGATGGCTGTGCCTGAGAGCCAGCCTTTGGAACCATCGATAGCTGCGAGCAGTGCCCTTATCTGTTCCAGGCTTCCTGCCGGGAGAGAGTTGCCCTTCATGCGATTGGAGTCGCAAAGCCCGGTCACCAACGGGAGCGGCGAATTTTCATCCGCGGTTGCCTCAGAAAACAGGATGCCCTCAAGGTCCATCTGCATATCCTGGTCGCCGCACCTTACAATGGCCGCAGGCTCCCGCTCGACTATAGACACCATTATGCGTTCGTGTGATTCGAGCCTTACTGAAACTTCCCTGACCGCCGGGAGCTGCTTCAGGCTTTCGGTAACCTGCCGAGTATTGATGCTCAGACTACATTGCCCTCTTCTCAGGCCCATAACATCTAAAACCTCTGAACGGTCAAGCTTTTTAATCCCGGAAATCTCTATTTTCTCCAGCTTGAGCCATGGAGCGTTTATCATCATGTAGTAGAGGCGTGAAAGACCGGCACCGAGCGGGAAGAGAAAACAAAATAGCGCAAAAACGGCGAAAAAACCTTGGAATGTGCGAAAATTTCCCTTGAGCCGCCTTAATGCGCTCTCCTGGTATCTGTTTCTTCGCATTTTTTTGGGTTTTATCATTTGGCCGGATTTCTACTAAGTTATCCCAGTATACGAATTTCTCGCTCTAAACGCACGCCAAAAGTTCCATAAATTTCATTTTCTATTTTTTCAATCAGTTCAACAATGTCCCTGGCCAGCGCCTTGCCTCGATTGATGATCCAATTCGCGTGTTTGCTTGAAACCTGTGCATCTCCGATTCGATAGCCTTTGAGTCCGGCCTTTTCGATGAGAGCTCCGGCGAATTGGCCGTCAGGGTTTTTGAAAATCGACCCCGCGCAGGGGTAGCGCAGGGGCTGAGTTTGCCTGCGCTTTTGAAGAATTTGCTCGACGCGCGTCTTCAAGATGTCGCTCGAGCATGCCCTGAGCTCGAAGCAGGCGCCCAGGACCACGCTGTTCTCCGGGATTCCCATCGAGCGGTATCCGGGGGTAAGCTGCTCCCTGGAAAGAGACCGCTTTCCACCATCGCAGTCCAAAAGATCGATATGGACGAGGCAGTCCGATATGGCGCCAGCGGATGTCGAAGCATTCATCACCAGCGCTCCGCCAACGGTTGCGGGGATTCCCGCAAGTGATTCAAACCCTTCCAGGCCATTTTCGATGCAATATCCTATAACCCGCTGGAGACTTGTTCCCGCACCGGCATAGAGGGCGATCCGCCGGCCGCCCCCGAACCCTTCGGCTCTTTGCCCGCGTACGAGCAGCGTGCTGCAGGCAAGGTGCAGTTGAAGGACCGACATTTCCCAGGGACCATCGGGGGCCACTACGTTACTACCTTCGCCAAGGATAATGAATGGGAGGTCCAACTCCCGGATTGTCTCCAGCAGAGAAAAAAGGGCGCTTTCGCTTCTAGGCCGGGCAAACAGCCGAACCGGCCCACCCACCCGGAAACTGGTGTGCCGGGCCAGCGGTTCATCGAACCGGAATTCAACGTCGGGAACCGATTCAACGGCACGGCCTATTGAGAGGAAAGCCTGCTTCACGTCTGAATCTTTCTTAGTTGAAGTGTTTGAGCTGCATTTTCGGCCTGGCAATTCCGGTAGGCGGTCCCACCGCCTTGGAGATTTTGGAGGAGCAGTTCGCCGACTTGCAGGATATTGCCGGCCCCAAGCGTCATGACCACGTCCCCGGGTTGCACGATTGAGAGCAGTTTTTCGAGCATTTCTTCCATGGTTGGGCAAAAATGCCGGTCCTGGCGCCCGTGGTTTTCTATTTGCTCGACGAGCTTGCGCCCGCTAACCCCGGGTATAGGTTTTTCGCTCGCCGCGTAAATTTCGGATACCAGAAGCACATCGCAGCGGCGGAAGCAACTTGAGAACTGTTCGAGGAGGGCATGAGTCCGGGTATAGCGGTGTGGCTGGAAAGCTATTATCCGGCGGCGGTCAGGGTAGCAGCCTTCAAGAGTTTCCAGGACCGCCCTGATTTCGGTCGGATGGTGGCCGTAGTCGTCCAGGACCAGCACGCCGGCGGCTTCGCCCTTTATCTGAAACCGGCGTTGGACGCCGGTCATATCTTGCAGTCCGGCCTGGACCGCAGGCCACGGTATTTCCAACTCGTGGGCCACGGCAACGGCTGCAAGCGAATTGAGAACATTGTGGCGGCCGGGAATCCGGGTCTCTATCTCACCCAATTCCTCCCCGTCGTGAAAGACTCGGAAGGAGCTGCAAAGGCCGCTGGTCTTCACCTGGGTGGCCTGAAAATCCGCCTGCGAAGAAAACCCGTAGGTTGCGAATCTTTTCCCGACAAGCGGCAGGATTTCCCTGATGTTCTCATCTTCCAGGCAGAGAATAGCCTGCCCGTAGAAAGGTATTTTGTTCAAAAACTGAATGAAAGTATCGCGAATATGGTGGATGTCCCGGTAATAGTCAAGGTGTTCGAGGTCAATATTGGTGACCACTGCGATAGTAGGGGGCAGCAGGAGAAAAGTGCCGTCGCTCTCGTCTGCTTCCGCCACCATAAACTCGCCACCTCCCAGCTTGGCATTGGTGCCCCATGCATCGATCCTTCCGCCGATTACCACTGTGGGATCAAGACCGCCCCGAGCGAGCACCGTGGATATCATCGAAGTAGTTGTGGTTTTTCCATGCGCTCCGGCCACCAGTACGGAATATTTGAGCCGCATCAGCTCAGCCAGCATTTCGGCGCGGCGGATAAGAGGGACCTTGGGGGCGTTTCGAGCTGCCTGGAACTCGGGATTTTCCTCGGAAATTGCCGACGAGACCACCACGACATCCGCGCCCTTGATGTTGCCGGGATCGTGTCCTGAAAAAACAGTGGCTCCTAATCCGGCAAGACGTTTAGTCAAATCCGAGAGTTTGTGGTCCGAGCCGCTCACTTTATACCCAAGGTTGAGCAGAAGCTCGGCTATACCGCTCATTCCTATTCCGCCTATTCCGATGAAATGTATGTGTTTATAGCGTTTAAACATGTTTATCCGTTCGTTTTTCAGAGCTCCTGGCTATGCTCATGAGCAGACCGATAGTCAAGCAGTTGGCGGTGAATGCGCTGCCGCCGTAAGAAATGAAAGGAAGCGGCATGCCCTTGGTCGGGACAAGCCCCAACACGACGCCCATATTCAGCAAAGCCTGCAGTGAAAGCAGCATTGTAAGTCCGAGCGCAAGAAGGCTGCCGAGAAAGTCCGGAGCATCCCTGGAGATTTGCAGACCGGTGCGGAAAAGAAAAAAGAAAAGAAGACAGGTCAGCAGGATGCCCATAAATCCCAACTCTTCCCCGATTACTGCCAGGATAAAGTCAGTATAGGATTCGGGCAGGTAGAGCAGTTTTTGCTGTCCCGCTCCCAGCCCCTTTCCGAAAAAACCGCCTGAGCCTACCGCTATCCAGGCTTGAATGAGCTGATAGCCCGAAGCACGGGGATCCAGCCAGGGATCCAGAAAAGATTCCCATCGGAGGCGGCGGTACGGAACGAGGTAGACGAACTTGTAGACCCCGAGGGCGGCAATGGGGGCCGTGATAAAGAAATAGCGGCAGGGGACCCCGGCAGTCGCCAGCATTATTACCATGAGAACCACGAACATGAACGTTGTTCCGAAGTCGGGCTCTTTTAGCAGCAGGGCGCTGAATATGCCGCAGAGGACTATGAAGGGCCAGAAGCTTACTCGCGACTCCTTGATGCGGTCTTGCTTTTTGTTCAGTGCATAGCTCAGGAACAAAACCCAGACCACTTTTGCATACTCGGCAGGCTGCATGTGCAGGCTGCCTATGCCGAACCAGCGCCGGGCGTGGTTGTATTTGGCCCCAATTCCAGGTATCAAAACCAGGGCCAGCAGCAAGATCATACCGAGCAGTATGGAGCCGGAGTACTTCTTATAAGACCGGTAGGAGATGCGGCTTACTATATATATGATAGGGATACCTATGATGACGCAAAAAAGCTGACGCTTGAGATAATGACTCGCGTCGGAGAATCTCGTCCACGCAGGAATGGAACTGGCGCTGTAGATCATTATGAATCCGAAGGCAATCAGCAGAGACACTTCGACCCAGAGCTGGACCTCCAGTGGGAGAGGCTTCCAGGTGAGGCGCTGCTTTTCCTTCGAATCGGCTGTTAAAGCCTGAGGTGCGTCTGATGCTGCTCTAAGCAATTGTTAGCCCCTATCTTGAAAAAACGTCGCCAGTCGTCGGAGAAAGGCTTTTTCCGACCACTGAGGACTGACTACCGGCCACTGTTCTTAAACGAGCTCCGTCGCCATCTTCTTGAAATGATCCCCCCTGTGGGCGTAACTCTGATACTGGTCAAAGGAAGCACAGGCGGGTGAGAGCAGGACAACGTCTCCCGGTGAAGCCCCGCTTACGGCGGCCCGGAACGCCGATCCCAAATCCGGATAAAGTGCCGCCGGGACCTTCCCGCTTAACTCGGCATAAATTCTTGGCCCGGCCTCCCCAAATACGAAAACCCCCTTGCCCCTCGATGCCAGCGGCGCAAGCAGCGGCTCGTAGGCGCCAAGTTTATCCCTGCCGCCAAGCAGGAGCAGAACAGGCCGGTCAAATCCTTCCAGCGCCTTGACAACCGCACCGACATTGGTGGCCTTGGAGTCGTCGTAGAAATCGATGCCCTTCCAGTTTCGCACCCACTGGACCCTGTGGGCAAAGCCATCGAAGCCGTCGACCGCCGCCTGAATCGCCTCTGCGCGGACCCCCGCGCATGCGGCGGCCAGGGAAGCGGCCATGATGTTTTCACGATTATGCAGGCCCGGCAGCCGGGTCTTTTCCAGGCTAATTTCAAAGTTTCCTGTACCCGGGACTTCAACCTTTATGACCGGACCATCAACCCGGGCGTTTGACACCGGGTCCGAATGGCTGAAGTAGAGTACCTTCCCCGGAATCTGCCTGGAGCGGTTTTTGCCAATCGGGTCGTCGGCGCTGATTACGGCGAAGTTCTCGCAGTTTTGCCGCCGAAAAAGAGACATCTTCGAATCCGTGTAAGCTTTGAAATTTTCGTACCGGTCCAGGTGGTCTTCCGTCACATTCAGCAATACCCCTATATCAGGGCGGAAGGTGTCGGCGGTATCGAGTTGAAAGCTGCTCACTTCGAGCACCAGTGTATCGGCCTGCTCGCCTGAAAATATCCACTGGCTGAGAGGTGTTCCTATATTGCCGCCCACGAAGGGCTTTCTTCCCGCCTGCTTTAGCATTTCCCCTATGAGCGCGGTCGTTGTCGTTTTTCCATTGGTGCCGGTTACCGCGATCACAGGGAGGCTCACCTGTCGCCAGGACCACTCGAGTTCGCCCATTATCGCTATTCCACGGCTCCGCGCTTCCCTAAGCGGTTCGATATCAAGTGGAATGCCAGGGCTGACGACTATGCGATCCGCATTGACAAAATCTTCGATCCGGTGCGATCCGACGCGCAGCGAACAACCGGCATCCTCGATATCATTGAGGGCCCCGTTGAACTCCGAGCGGGCACGCAGGTCTGTGGCGGCAACCGCCGCGCCCCGGCTAAGGAGCAAAGCGCATACGGCCATTCCCGATTTGCCGAGCCCGACGACGAGCGTCTTTTCACCGCTCTGCATACTTAATTCCTCAATTCCTCAGCCACGGCCTCAACGACTTTTTCCATCGCCATCCCGCGTGAGCCTTTAACCAGTATCCATGCCCCTTCGGGCGCAATCCGCAGCAGCAGTGCTGCTGCTTCCGAGTGATCCGCCGCGTGATGGCAGAGGGACTCATCCAGTCCTGCGGCCACCGCGCCCTTGATGATCTCAATTCCAAGGTCTCCAAGGGTGATTAGTCTGCTCGGCTTTGCAGCGCCCACCCGTTCGCCCACATCGAAATGAAGAGAGGGGCTTTGGTGCCCCAATTCGCGCATCTCTCCCAACACCGCCACAAACGGACTGCCCGAGCTTGCGGAAATCACGGCTTCCACAGCGGCAATCATCGAGCAGGGATTGGCGTTGTAGGTATCGTCGACCAGGACGCCTCCGTTGCGGAGCTTAAAGCAATTCATGCGCTGTGATACAGGCGCATAGCCGGCCAGTCCGTCTTCGATCTCCCCGGCTGAAGCCCCTGCAACAAGCGCAGCGGCAGTCGCCGCAAGGGCATTTTGGGCATGGTGGACGCCCATGACCGGAAGCGATACCGGTATCTCGAAGCCGCCCGCGCTCATTCGAAATGAGGTCTTTGCTTCCGAAACCACGATCTGCGAGCACACAAACACATCGGCCGCCCCATTTCGGAGGGAGCAGGTGATCTTTCGGGCTTTGATCCGTTGCGCAAAACGGGAAAGCATCGGGTCATCCATGTTCACGACCGCAACTCCGTGCGGCTCCAGGGATTTCCAAAGTATTGTTTTCTGTTCCAGGATGCCCTCAATGGATCCAAGCCCCATGAGGTGGGCAGGATGTATATTGGTTATGACCCCAATCGTTGGGGACCCGATCTGCGCCAATCGCTCCATTTCTCCAGGAACGTTTATTCCCATTTCCACAACGGCTATGCTGTGTTCTTCTCTAAGACCGAGCAGCGTGAGCGGAAGTCCGATCAGGTTGTTGAAGTTGCCCCTGTTCTTTAACACTTTGCGGGTCTTGCTGAAAATGGCCGCGATCATCTCTTTGGTGCTGGTCTTGCCGTTGCTTCCGGAGACCGCTATTACCGGGATGTCGAAACTCAAGCGCCGGCGCCGCGCAAGTTCGCCCAGGGCGTAAAGAGTATCGCCCACCTCTATGACGGCGGCGGAAATCTGCCGGGAAACATTGATGTTACCGGACACGATGACCGCGCAGGCGCCTTTTCCAATGGCATCCGCAACGAAAGTTCGCCCGTCGTGATTTTCTCCGGCGAGGGCAATGAAGCAGTCTCCCGGGGCAATGTTCCTGGTATCGGAGGAAATTGTCCCGACGTGCGCTCCTGGGTCCCCGGAAATTATCTTGCCACCCGCTGCCTCAGCCAGTGCCGCTACAGTACTGAACATATTCTTCCAGTTCCCTCAAAATACTCCCTCACCACCATCCTGTCGTCGAATGAATGCCTGAGGGTCCCGACTATCTGATAGGTTTCGTGTCCCTTGCCTCCGATGAAAATCATGTCTCCGGGCCGGCCCAGTTCCAGGGCCAGTTCGATCGCTTTTCGCCTGTCAGCTTCCCGAATGTAGCCCGTCCCTGCTGTAGCGCGTCCGGAGGCTCCCAACGCCGGGACTCCCGCCTGTACCACTCCCGTCTCGATTTCGTCCAGAATATCATCGGGGCGCTCGGACCGGGGATTGTCGCTGGTGATGATCACCAGGTCAGCAAACTCCGCTGCCACCCTGCCCATGATCGGACGCTTACCCCTGTCGCGGTCCCCTCCGCAGCCGAATACCGCGATAAGCCTGTTTTTCGTCATTTCACGAAGGCAGGCAAGCGCCTTTTCCATCGCATCGGGTGTGTGCGCGTAATCGACAACTACCTCAACGCCGCAGCGGTCCGGAATTGCAACGCGCTCAAGCCGGCCGTCAACATGCGACAGCGCCCGTATGCCCTCTTCGATCGCATTGACCGGAATGTCCAGCGAGACTGCCGCTGATATGGCAGCCAGAATATTGTAGAGGTTGAGCCTGCCCAAAAGGGGGGAATCAACACTGATCTTTCCACGAGGTGTATGGATTTTTGCGGTGATTCCCTGAGCACTGAACCGGACTTCCCCAGGTGAAACGGTGTTTGTCCGGGGGGCGAGCGAAATTCGAGCGGAATAACCGATCGTTGCGGCGGCGCGGGCGCCGTTTTCCGTGTAGCAAAGTAATCTTGCGCCGTAATTATCGTCCTCGTTGACCACCGCCACGGAAAGACGCGGGTCAAGATATTTTGAGAAAAGGAGCGCTTTGGCAGAAAAGTACTCCTCCATAGTGGAATGAAAATCCAGGTGGTCCTGTGACAGATTGGTAAAAACCCCAGTCCTGAACTTGCACCCGGCAATCCTGCCAAGGGCAAGAGCATGAGATGAAACCTCCATGACTACGTGTGAAACCCCGTCCTGGATCATTTGGTGAAAAAGTCTTTGGAGGTCCAGGGACTCGGGCGTGGTCATGGGTGCGGGAATGTGCTTGCCCGCCCACCTGTAAGCAAGGGTGCCGAGCACCCCCGGTGACCATCCCCGGCTCCGAAGGATGCTCTCGATTAGCAGGGATGTTGTGGTCTTGCCGTTCGTACCCGTTATTCCAATGAGCTCGAGCCTGGAAGCCGGATGATCGTAGAAGTTTGCAGCTATTGCAGCAAGCGCAGCGCGGGAGTCCCGGACGCGGACAAAGCCCGTCGTTAGGCCTGCGGGCTTTTCGGTTTGAGCAACAATCGCCACGGCCCCGCGCGACAGGGCATCGCTTATAAATTCATGCCCATCCGTACGCGTTCCCGGAATACAGACAAACAGATTCGCTTTTTCCGCATGCCTGCTGTCGTAGCATACACCGGATACGGGAAGCTCCAGACCGCTGCGTGCGTCAATAATTTCCACACCTTCTATGAGCTGTTCGAGCGTCTTCATAAGATTGAACCGAACCTGGGAATTGAGGGATTGGTATTAATCCCTGGATCAGGTACTGCTTCCTCAATTTGTTTTGGGCTAATAAACCCTTGCTCCCCGCTCGTCGAGCTTCAACGAGTACTTTCCAGACGGCGCCATGCGGGGACCCGGC
>OMOE01000030.1 GCA_900290365.1 Syntrophobacter sp. SbD1
GGCATGGGATTGGAAAAACCGATTCTCAGGATTTTGATTTTTCCCTCGAGCCCAAGGTCCTTCACAGCATCCGAAACATAATTGTAGCTGATGCCGTTACAGATGATTCCGTACCTGCCCTCCCCTTCCACAAAATTATAGGGAGAGTTTTCGGAAATGGCCTTTGCCCGGTCCCAATTGTCAAGAAGTTTGGCATGAAGTTTTCTTGATACTGCCGGTATTGCGACATACCTGAACGGGTCCTTGGAAAAATCTCCGGTCGTCTTTACCGCAGAGATCTTACCGAGGCTTACGATTCCGGTAGAATGGTTGATTCGCGTCGTGGTCCTGAATAATACCGGCTCCTGGAGTTCTTCAGAAAGATCGAAAGCGTATCTGACCATCTCCATGGCTTCCCCAACCGATGAAGGCTCGAGCACCGGGAGCCCGGAAAGCTTTCCGTAGTACCGGTTGTCCTGCTCGTTTTGACTTGAAAACATATACGGGTCATCGGCAGTGAGGATAACCATCCCGCCTCTTACACCTAAATATGCGAGCGTCATGAGAGGGTCGGCCGCAACATTGAGCCCCACGTGCTTCATAATCGCCATGCTGCGCAATCCTGAGTTGGCCCACGCCGCAGCCACCTCCAGCGCCACTTTTTCGTTGATGCAGTACTCGAAGCAAAGGTCGCTCTCGTGCGATATTTCGAATAAATTGGCTGTGATTTCCGATGATGGGGTCCCCGGGTAAGTCGAGCCAAAAGCAAGACCCGCTTCAACGGCGCCCCTTGCAATCGCTTCGTTTCCCAGCATGAGCATCTTCTTTTCGAGTCGATCTGTAAGCAGTTTGTGCATTATGGTCCCTCTATAAGAGTCTTCTATTTCCCGGTTCAGCTATTTGGGTCTTTCATCTATAACTCGTACCGCTTTTCCTTCGCTTCTTGTGAGGGCCTTGGGTGCAGTGAGTTCAACACCCACATGGATGCCCAGCAATCCTTTAATGTGGTTGTCTATCTTTCTTTCAACCTCGGCAACCCTGCCGGCGCCGGCGTCATAGACCTCTTTTTTTGCCTCCACCCTCAGTTTGAGACTGTCCAAATGCTTCCTCTTGCCCACCACGAGCACATACTGGAGCTCGACTTCTTCGATATCCACCAGCAAGGATTCGATCTGGGATGGGAAAACATTAACTCCGTTGATGATCAGCATATCGTCGGTGCGCCCGATGATCCTGTCCATTTTGACAAAGGTCCGGCCGCAGGGACACTCTTCTCTTGTAAGGCTGGTGATGTCTTTGGTCCGGTAGCGCAAAAGAGGCATTGCACGGCGCCGGATGGAAGTGAAGACCAGTTCGCCTTTTTTGCCGTACGGGACGGGTTCCAGGGTCACGGGATCGATTATCTCGGCTATATAGTGGTCCTCGTTTATATGCAAGCCGCCGGGGGCCTCGCTGCATTCGAAAGATACTCCCGGACCGGCCATTTCGGTCAACCCGTAATTGTTCAACGCCCGGATTCCCATCCGTTCTTCTATCTCTGTTCGCATGGCCAGCGACCATGGTTCGCCGCCGAAAAGCCCCACACGCAGGGGCATGTCTTTGACGGACATGTTCATCTCTTCGGCACGCTCGGCGATTGTCAGGGCATACGACGGGGTGCCGCAAAACGCAGTGGCGCCGAAGTCTTTCATGAGCATAATCTGCCTTTCGGTCATCCCGGAACTGGTAGGGACCACCGCGCAGCCGATGCGGGACGCTCCCTGGTGAAACCCCAGCCCACCCGTAAACAGGCCATGTCCGAAACAGTTTTGGAATATGTCATCTTCTCGAACGCCCGCCGCCCAGAGCACCCTTGCCGTGCACTCGGTCCACTGTTCGAGGTCTTCGGCGGTATAAGGGCCAGTGATCGGCTTCCCCGTGGTCCCGGAAGAGGCATGTACACGAACCACTTCCGTTAATGGGACGGCACAAAGGCCAAAAGGGTAATTGTCTCTCAAATCATTTTTGACCGTGAAGGGCAGCCTTACAATGTCTTCAAGACTGCGGATATCCTCCGGATTAATATTCAACTCATCGAGTTTCTTCCTGTAGAACGGGGTCCTTTCGTATAACCAGCGAACCGTATCTATCAGATTTGAGAGTTGAAATTTGTGCAAATCACTCAGGGACATACACTCAAATTGCTTGTTCCAGGGCATTGCTCCTCTCCTCTTTCTTTTTGGCAGGAAAAGCCGAGTACAAAATTCTTACCAGACCTGGAAATGACACAAAGAACAGAAAAGTCCGGTCGCGGATTGAGCAGTTGGATAGAGTGCGCAGCTTGAATGCGATTTGGTTTCGAAGCGCCTATAGAGCAGTAATTTCAGTTGCTGTAAGAACTCTTTAACATTCTGTGCAGAATTTTGCCTGTAGCCGTCCTCGGCATCTCCTCTTCTTTTATGAAATCAACACTTTTCGGAAGCTTGTATCCGGCAACTTTGCCCCTGCAAAAATCGACAATTCTTCGCGCCTGGGCATCGTCAGCCTCGTATCCTTCATTCAATACGATTACCGCCTTAATCGCTTCCCCCCATTTTCTGTCAGGCACACCGATCACCGCGGCCTCTCTGACCGCCTCGCAGGCCCGCAGTACGTTTTCCACCTCGGAGGGGTAAACATTCTCACCCCCCGTGATGATCATATTGGCTTTCCTGTCAACCAGTGTGTAATAGCCGTCCGAATCCCGCATCGCCATGTCGCCTGCCGAAAACCACTCCCCTTCGAAGGCCTCTCTCGTCTTCACCGGGTCTTTGAGGTATTCCTTGAAAATGCAGGGCCCGCGGTAATACAATTCCCCTACCTCACCATCCTTGACTTCTTTCCTGTTCGCGTCCAGGAGCTTGATCCGATCTATTCCGAATGCTTCCCTGCCTATGGACCCAAGCTTTCTCAACTGGTCTTCGGGCCTTAACAGTGTTGCAAGCCCCCCCTCCGTACAGCCGTAAGCCTCCCAAAGTTCAGCGTTCGGGAAAAAATCCATGATTGCGAGCTTCAATTCCCTCGAGGCGGGGGCCGATGAGATCAGCAATTGCCGAACGGATGAAACGTCCACGTTGTTTTTAATCTCGCCGGGCAGGTCCAGAATCATCCGGTAATGGGTGGGAACAAGGGAAGTGAAGGTAATCCTGTATTTGTCCAGGCAATGCAGCAGGTCTTCGGGGTCGAAGCCGGCCCTGTCATAGATGAAAACCGGGGCCGCCATCATCGAATAGGGAAAGGAATAAAAAATTGAATTCACATGGCACATCGGCATAACGAGCATTGCCTTGTCCGTCGGCCGTATGCCCATATTGATATTGCTCAACATAGAATGCGCCACATGACTCTCATGGGTTCGAACCACACCTTTGGGCCTCCCGGTAGTGCCCGAAGTATATATGATGATCCAATTACTATCGCCCGGCGTAAGGTGCCCCGGTTCATCAGGAGAAGACTTTGCCAGAAGCTCTTCATATCCTATAAATCCATCGGGAACGGGCCCATCCCCCAAATAGACATACGTGGAGACCGGCAGTTTCTCCCTGATGCCACGAATCAGATCCACAAAGGCAGACTCGACAATCATGCATTTGCATTCGGAGTGATTTACAATGTATTCGATCTCCGGGGCCGCCAATCGGAACATGATGGGCACTATCACCTGCCCGCCGTTGGCGCAACCGGCGTAAATATCCATCCATTCGCCCCGGTTGTGGGAAATTACGGCAAATGTCTCCCCGCTGCCAACCCCCAGATCTTTCAAACCGTTTGCAAAACGGCATGATCTTTCATTCCACTGTGAGAAGGTGAACTCCTTATTCCCGTCCTGCCATCCAAGCCTGTCAGGATAATTGATGGCATTAACTTTAAGAGTGTCACCAGCATGCACACATTTGCTTCGGTTCACGTTACCGCTCCTCTATTACCGGCGCAGATACTTGTCTTCGATTGCCCTTACCAGGTTTGCCATTGTTGAGTAATGCGGTGTCGGAATGCCTGTCTCCTTTCCGTACTCCACGACCTTTCCTCCCAGGAAGTCAATTTCCGTGCGTGTCCTGTTTGCGATATCAACGCACATGGAATCTTTGTGAATGCCCACTTTTTCCAGATAGGCCATGGCATGAGTAAGATAATCGTCTCCCAGGTCGTATCCCTTTGCCTTAGCCACAGCGAGGGCTTCCCTGAAACAGGCGTCCGCTATCTCTCTTGTGGGAGCAAACTCAAGGGCATCTTTGATCGTTCTGTCAGTAACGGCGCATATCGACGCCATGGTGCATTTCATGATCATCTTTTTCCAGACATGGAACTTGATATCATCGACAAATTCGGTATCCAAACCGCTTGTTGTAAACAACCCGGCCAGCTTCATCCCGATTTCCCGGTTCCCGGGGTCAAGGGCGCCCAGGTGATTGGGGCGGTTGAAGAATGACGCCGTCACTTCACCCGGCCTCTTCACGGAAACACCGAAATTGAGTGACATCCTGAATGCCGCATCCGCGCCAAAGACCGCCGCAATCACATCCTCAGCGCCCAGGCCGTTATGAGCACTCACAATCTTGATTCCCGGTCTGAAAACCCCCTTCAGGGCATTGACCACCTCGGGCAAATGGAAGGTCTTGGTGGAAATAAATATTATATCGGGATCGCGCTCTTTCAGCTCGGAGATCTGTTGGAAAACGTTTCGGACAGGAACATGGTAATTCAGTTCTCCTGAAATTGTGATGCCGTTTTCCCGAATTTTGTCTCTTAGACCGGGGCGGGCTACAAGCATCGTCTCCGGGTCCCGGTTTAGCAGGGCCGCCGCCAGAACAGCGCCTGTCGCTCCAATGCCGATAACGGCCATTCTCAGATCACCCACGATTCACACCGCCTTTCGCTCCGCTACCGGAGTGTTCGTTCTGATCTTTGCGGTATCCAAGATCCAAAGAAATTGCCCTCGCTGTCTCCATTACCTGCTGGATCAACCCGGGCCTGTTTTCGGCGATTCTATCCGAAGGCCCAGCTGCAGAAATAGAGGCGATGACCCTTCCCTTAAAGTCGAATATAGGAGCAGCCACAGAACCGACTCCAATATCAAATTCGGAATCACTCTCGCTAAAGCCCCGTCTTCGAATGCTAGCCAACTCCTTCTTTAATTCATCTCGATCGGTGATTGTATTCTTGCCCAGTTTGATAAGCCCGGTTGCTTCGATCACGTAATCGATAAAAGATGGATCCTTATACGCAAGCACCGCTTTTCCGGGAGATCCGGCATACAATGGCAATATGCTGCCCTTGCCGACTGAAAGCTTCACCGGCCTTGGACTTTCCACCACATCGACATAGATAAGCCCCATACCGTCGAATACTGTCAATGCGGCGGTCTCAAGACAACTGTCGGTCAAAGATTTTAGATACGGATGAGAAATCTCGATAACCGATATTTTTTCGCAGGCGACAAGTCCCAGCCTGGCAACTGTAAGGCCAAGAGAGATCTTATTGCTGGATTCGTCTTTCGAAAGGATTTGCTTTTTGAGGAAGACTTGAAGGTACCTGTAAGTGGTGCTCAAGGGCATGCCGACCCGTTCAGCTATTTCCTGCGCGGATAGTTCCATATGCCCCAAATCGAACAGGCAAAGTATATCGATAACTTTTTCCAGTGTGTTAAAGGTCTTATTCACCACTGGGACTCCATGCGCGGAAGCGCAAGGCAAAAGTAAAAAGCAGCGATAGTTCTCACTTTGTCAGAATCATTTATCATGCACTGATAATTTATCGTGGCATTTTTTGAATGTCAATTTAAAAATGGATGAGGCGTGAGGCGTGAGGCGTGGTTTTCAACCCGGAACGCGTAACCCGTAACCCGTCAACCTTGTTTTTAAACGTGATTATGGCCTTATAAATTGGTATTATTTTTTCCGTCTGCCGGATGCGTGCTAATTTGTCGTGGCCGGCAACCCGCAACCCATAACCCATAACCAGGATACTCACGTGCTTGAAACAATACGCAGATTTCCAGCAGAGTGGGAGGAACAGGACGGCGTGCTCATGGCCTGGCCCCACGCTGCAACCGAATGGATCAATCTCGATGCAGTACAGCGCGTCACAATAGATATCGCCGCAGAAATCACCCGTTTCGAGCGTCTCGTGATGGTTGCCCCTGACATCGACGAAGCCAGGCAATCCATGATCAACGCCGGCCTGGCTCTTGAGCGGGTCCGGTTTTGCAGCATCCAAACCAATGACACCTGGGCGAGGGATTTTGGGCCTCTTTCTCTGTTTGAGGGCGATAGACCGGTAATCCTCGATTTTGGCTTTAACGGCTGGGGACTCAAGTTCCCTTCCAACCTGGACAATCAGATAACCCGAAAGCTCGCCGCTTGCGGAGTCTTCGGCAAAACACCGCTGGATACAATCGGGGGCATCCTTGAAGGCGGAAGCATCGACAGCGACGGGCGTGGGACCATCCTCACGACAACTGCCTGCCTGCTCAGCCCGAATCGTAATCCCCACCTGTCTCGCAGCGGCATCGAGACCTTTATTTGTCAAGCTCTGGGCGCAAAACGGGTTTTGTGGATCGAGAGCGGCCACCTGGCAGGTGATGATACCGATGCGCATGTCGACACCCTTGCGCGGTTCTGTCCGGATGACACAATTGTCTACACCGCATGTGAAGATCCTGCCGACGAACATTATGGTCCGCTCGGAGCAATGGCCGAAGAACTCATGTCTTTCAAAACCCTGGACGGTCGGCCCTATCGGCTGCTGACGCTCCCCCTGCCCGATCCGGTTTATAATGAAGAAGGCCGGAGGCTTCCGGCCACTTATGCGAACTTTCTTATCATAAATGGGGCGGTGCTTGTTCCCACTTATGGGACGCCAAATGACCGCCGGGCGATCGATGTTATAAGGCAGGCCTTTCCAGGGCGCAGCATAACCGGCATTGCCTGTCTTCCTCTTCTCACCGGCAATGGGTCGCTCCATTGCATAACCATGCAGTTACCCAGGGGGGTCCTCGAATGAAAAAACTCACTGTGGGGCTCGTCCAGCAGAGTTGCACCACGGACCGCGACGCCAATATGGAAAAGAGCGCCGCAGGCATTCGGAAAGCCGTCTCCAGTGGGGCCGAACTGGTCGTGCTCCAGGAGTTGCACCTTGGGCCTTATTTTTGCCAGACCGAGGACGCCGATTATTTCGATCTGGCTGAGCCCATTCCGGGTCCTGCCAGTGAGGAGTTCGGCTCTCTGGCCAGGGAGTTGAGCGTGGTGATAGTGACATCCCTCTTCGAGCGCCGGGCAGCCGGTTTGTACCACAATACCGCCGTAGTCTTTGACAAGGACGGCTCAATAGCGGGCAAGTACCGCAAGATGCACATTCCCGATGATCCGGGCTATTACGAAAAATACTATTTCACGCCGGGTGACCTGGGGTTCAATCCTGTTGCAACCTCGGCAGGCAGTCTGGGAGTGTTGATCTGCTGGGACCAGTGGTACCCCGAAGCCGCACGGCTGATGGCCCTTTCGGGGGCAGAACTGCTGATATATCCTACGGCTATCGGCTGGGACACGAGCGAGTCGAAGATGGAGCAAAGTCTGATGCTGGACGCATGGACAACTATCCAGAGGTCCCACGCGATAGCCAACGGACTTCCGGTGATCTGCGCAAACCGCGTCGGCTTTGAACCCGCTTCCGAAACCTCAGGCCGCGGCCTCAACTTCTGGGGCAACAGTTTCATTGCCGGACCACAGGGCGAATTCATAGCCAGGGCCGGCCAGGACAGCGACGCAGTACTCACGGCACAAATCGATATCTCAAGAACCCAGGTGGTCCGGCGCAACTGGCCCTTCCTCAGAGACCGCAGAATTGATGCCTACCAGGACCTGCTGCTCCTCTACCGGGATTAGGCGTGACCCACGCGATATTTTCTCGCGAGATCGACAACTAATGCAATCCGACCATTTGTTCGAGGGGCCACGTTCAATATTGAGATGAGAAGCTAAATAAAAGAAGCTCTTGGCCTGGCGGGAAATAAGATTTCCCTTCGCGGCTTCGCGTGAAAGACCAGCGCGGCTTCGCTTGAAAATAACTTGGCATCCATTCCGAAAAAAGCAAATGGGGTCTCAGAGTAAGGCTCTGAGACCCCATCGCTTTATCCAACAAGGATATTTCCTACCTCGAACGCTGCTTGAGCATCCGATCCATCCGTACTACCTGGGCTGACTCTCGTATGGTGTTCGGAAATTCCTGTCCCCTGTCCAGAACTTTGATGTCGTGTTTCTGAATTTTGAAATAGCCCTTTATTGTCTCTACCGCCAAGTCAGTATCAAAAGGCTTGCACGAAAACATATCGATGCTCATATACTGTTTATCCGGAAATGTATGAATGCTTATGTGGCTTTCGGCAATCAGCACAAAACCGGACACTCCCCAGTCTTCAGGAACCGCACCCGAATACCGGAAAACATAAGGCGGCATGATTTTGGTCATATCCATTTGAGAAGGGTAGTTTTCGAGGAAATTGTAGATCAGACTGATGTCTTGCAGCGCCGCACTGTCACAGCCGTAGCCGTCCAAGATCAAATGGACCCCAAAACCGAATTCAGGCTTGCCCATGGCAGTCACCTCCCGTAGTGAGGACTCGGAGTCCCCTGTACAAATATTAAAATGATATTTGCCGCCCGCTGCGGAGATGCTACCGTGAGCACTTCTAAAAACGCGAATGGGGTTTCGCGTTCTCAGCCATCTGATGATGGACTCGACTCTGCCGAGTACAGGGCGGACTTAATGCCACAACATAAGTGGTCCAGCGCTTGGGTTAACTTCAAAAAATATCTCCCCTTCCATCTGCTCTTGACACATAAAAACAGACCTTAGGGGGAGATGCCATTTAAAACCCAGCAATTTTCGCCGCTTACCGCGAAACTCCGTTTTGCGTCCCTCGCGGTCAGCCCTATATAAAGTACCCTCTATAGGGTGTCAAGACTAATTTTAATCATTAATTTCCGGGCTGATTAATTTTCGCACAATATTCCGTGTAATTGCGCCCGGTTCACCTGGCGGGTATGTCCAAAGTTTCTCGCGCGAGGATGAAAAGAGGCGAGAGGGGCCAAAGAGGCGAAGAAAAAAGACCGATTCCGGTTCTATTCTGACCCGTGACCAGCACAACCAGCAACCCGCGACCCGAGACTCCGAGCGAAGCGAGGCGTTTAAAGGGAGCCTTCATCGACAAGAATACCGTTCTTACCAGGACTTTTTTTGGCGGCGTACAGAGCTGAGTCGGCCCGCTGTATCATATCCTGGATGTCCTGATCGATTGACCCGGACTTTTCGATGAATTTCGCAATTCCGATTGAAATGCTGGTCGGTTCCAATTTCAAACTGTCAAACTTGCCGCATATGCGCTCGGCAACGCTAAGGGCCTGGGCTGCCGGCAGGTGCGGCACCAGCATTACGAATTCGTCTCCGCCATAGCGGTAGACACTGTCAATGTTTTCACGTATCGAGTTCTCCAAAATATTCGCCATTTCGATAAGAAGGGCGTCACCTGCCTGATGGCCATACAGATCGTTGTATTTTTTAAAATTGTCCACATCCATAAAGAACAGATAGAGAGTGTGCTGATACCGAATTGTGCGGATAGCTTCTTTTCTCGCATTTTCCTCAAATGAGCGGCGGTTCGGAAGGGAGGTCAGGGGGTCCCTGACGGCCAGCTTCGCCAGTTGTTTCCTGAGGATCCTCTCCCGGATCAGCCTGTTCAGCTTGGCCTCCAGTTCGTTGAGCGAAAAAGGCTTTGTAATGAAATCGGCAGCCCCGGCTTCAACAACCTCAGTGTACGTGTATTTCATAATATGCCCTGTAATTGCTATTATATCGATGTCGATATTATTGCGAGCTATGTACTCGATGAGCTGCATCCCATCCATTTGAGGCATATCCATATCCGTTACGATGATACTGAATACGGATCTCTTGATCTTCTCGATAGCCTCCATGCCGTCGCCGGCACTTTCCACGATGTGACCCTGAGAGCTCAGGGCATCACTGATAATTTCGCAGGCCTGGGGTTCGTCATCCACCACAAGTATCGACTGCGAAGGAACTGTAGACTTCTTCTCAGAATTCATTCGACGCCTCTGCGAGATGGAAAGTGATAACCATCCTCAGCACAAACCGCACGGCAAATCACTTGACTCGGTCATAAATTGGACCTATAGCCATCTTACCCGCGTGGACGGTTCAAGTTAGAACAGCCGGAGGTTTTTTTCAACCCTTCATTCTATCGGACCATCCAGGCTGGAACATAAACCCTTTGGAGGATCTCAATGCGCCATGTGGCGATAATATATAAACGAATGCGTCCGGAAGCCGCCCGGCTTGCCCTTGAACTCAAAGAATGGTTCGTTAAGCGCAACACTGAAGTTTTTATTAAAGAGAATATCGACAACTCGGGCGTTAGCTGCGTTTATGAAAAAATCAATATCCCCGGCACAGTTGAAGCGGTTGTGGTGATTGGCGGAGATGGCACATTTTTGAGCGTAGCACGTTTCATAGAACGAAAAGCCATCCCGATTATCGGCATCAACCTGGGTGGACTCGGTTTTCTTACCGAAATAAGCGCCGATTCCTGTTTTGAGGAACTGGAAAAAATTCTGTCGGGGGATTTCGAGATTGAGGAACGAATGGTCCTGCGGGTATCTGTAAAGCGCGAGGGAAAGGAGATTTTCAGCCACCGCGTCCTAAACGACGCAGTCATAAACAAAGGAGCGCTCGCTCGAATTATCGACCTGCATGCAACTATAGACGGACACTTTCTGACTCATTACCGTGGTGACGGCCTCATTATATGCACCCCGACGGGATCGACCGCTTACAACATCTCAGCGGGGGGGCCTATCATTTTCCCGACCGCTCAGGCTATCATCCTTACCCCCATTTGCCCTTTCACGCTCACCAACAGGCCCATAGTCTTTCCTGCTAACGTAACAATCGTGGTCGAAATTGCCGAACCGGCAGCCGACGTGACCCTGACTTGCGATGGACAGGTGGGATGCCTCATAAGTGACCTCGACCAGATAGTCGTTACGGCCGCCGCCACTCCGATTCGTATCATAAAGGCCCCGGGCGTGAATCATTTCGAGATCTTGAGATCGAAGCTCAAGTGGGGCCAGGCATAGGCGGTGGGACCGCCGGTCAGATTCGCCGCTGCCTTCGGCGGCGGCAAGAAAAACCCGACGACTAACAACTGCTCTCAAGTATCTGAACCGCATTCCTTATGCCGGCCAAAGTTAAATCTTCCATCGGGAAAATGCGGCCGATCTGGTTGATTGTTGTGCTTTCAACAGACCAATGCTCTTTTGCAATGGGATTTAGCCAGACACTTGCCGGAAATGCAGCCCTCAGCTCTTTTAACCATTCCAGGCCGGGCCTTCGATCGCCGGACTCTATATATAATGAACCGTTGGATGCCATTAACTCGAAAGGACCCATGTTGGCGTCCCCGATAATCATAAGGTGCGTGTCGGTTCCCCGGCTCACCAGTGCTTCCCACGGAATCGTACGCGTTCGCGCAAGGTCGTCATAGACGGCCCCATACACGCAATTGTGAAAATAATAGTACTTGAGGTCCTTGAACTGGTCACGGATTTTGCCGAACACCGACTTCACCAGTTCAATATATGGAAGCATCGAATAGCCGCCGTTGTCCAGCAGGACTATCAGCTTTAAACGATCGCGAAGTTCCCGGGTGAATACCAGTTCGATTTCGCCTCCATTCTTTGCAGTCCTGGCGATCGTCTCGTCGATATCAAGCTCAGTCTCCGGCCCTGAACGCTTCAGGTTTTTTAGCGAGGCCAAAACCTGGCTCAAATTTGCCCTGGCCAGAGGAGATTTCTCGCTATAATTTATGTAGCTCCTTTTATCGATTACCTTCTGAGCCGTGCCATGAAGACCCCTTCCATAGACGCGAATTCCTCCCCCGGCCGACCCCGAGTGACCGAACGGGGATCGCCCGCCGGTCCCGATCCAGGTACGCCCACCGTGGTGTTGTTCCTTTTGCTTCAAAAGTGTTTCCCAGAATCGCCTCAGAAGTTCCTCGGCTCCATAGGTCCGCAGCTCGTCAACCGAAATGCGTCCATTGGCGATTTGCTCGCTCAGCCACTCCTGGAACGGCTTACCCGCAAAGACCTCTTCCCAGTCCGGCATTTGCCAGGGGCTTCCTCCGAGAAAGAAACAGGAAAATACCCGCTCGAAGGCGTCATAGTGCTCGACGTTTTTTATAAAAACAAGGCGCGCCAGCAAGAAGAGCCGGTCAAGATCGGGCGCCAGGCCTTTTTGAAGCCCGCGATAGAACTCCAGGATATACCTGAGGCTTATCGGAATTTCCGCCTCCCGCAACTGCTGGATGAATGAAAGCATCAGGAATCCTTCGTCCGTACCGAAAGTACCCGGCTCATCGGGTCGGAATCCTTTGATTAATCCTTTGATTACTACCTTTAAATTTCAACAAATCCTTGGAGCGTTTGAGAAGCGTTCCGATATTGCGCACCGACTTGCCTGCACCTGGCCCGTTGGCCCCGGTCGAGCGTATGGCGCCTATCCAGTCAAGCAGTTCGGCGGTGGCGGGCGGCTTTTCAAACCCCTGTTCGCGCAGGCCGTAAAATTCCGTAAGACATGCCTCCAAGAGTTGTTCCGGAATATCAGGGAAATGCAGCCGCACGATAATCGATATCTCTTCAATGCCCGGGAAAGGAATATAGTGGCAGAAACAGCGCCGCAAAAAGGGATCGGACAGCTCCCGTTTGGCATTGCTCGTGATGATTATTACAGGCTTTTGCCGCGCGGACACTTTATGATTGATCTCCCTTATTATAAAGGAGCCATCCTCCAGCACGTCCAAGAGGTTGTCCTGAGCATCGGAATCTGTCTTGTCGATCTCATCGAGCAGCAGCACCCGTCTATCTTCGGCCAGAAACGCCCGGCCTATCGGTCCAAAGCGAAGGTAATCCCAGATATCGTTGACGTTGCGGCCCGATTCACCGCTTCCAAACCGGGAATCGTTGAGCCTTAGCACCGCATCGTAGACGTAGCACAGCTCTTCCCCTTTGAAGGTGGATTTGCAGCGGGCCTCTTCCATGTTCATGCCGAACTCATGGGCGATTTCGAAGGCAAGCCGGGTTTTCCCGGTCCCCGCTTCGCCCATGAGCAGAAGAGGTTTTTCCATGGAAATCGAAATATTTACGATCTCGCCCAGTTCAGGGCTCAGATAATAGCGCTCAGTACCTTCGAACTTCATGCGATCTCCAGCTCTTTGGGTAAAATTATGATTTTCGATACAAATGCTAATAAATAGCAATTGTGAGGAAATGAGGCAAGAATATCTGAGGTGGAGTGACGATCTCTTTACACCCTCTGCCGAGATTCATACGATGTAACAGTGTAACTTCAATCGAGATTTAAGCGCCCGTCAGGGCGCACCGTTTAGAATTTCCTCTGTGCCTTTACGTCATGAACACCCAATCCACCCTGGGCAAACTGCCTTAGGATTATATTGAAGAAATCCAACCGTTGCTTTTCATTGAGTATTTCTTTTTCTTCAAGGATATGCTCGATAACCGCATGTTCGAGTTCAGACTGGCATCTTAATATATCTTCTGCCGCGGTATGCACGCCGGATCTGTCGGCGGATCGGGAAAAAAGCGTCCTGGCCAGAACCATTCTCTTTTCACATAAATCCTGCCGGATTCTTTCAACCTTGGGCAGAAATGTTTTCCGGATTTCCTGAACCTTTCGGCGCTGCTCGGCGCTAAGGTCCGGAATCAGGTCGAGATACCCCTGGATGTTTGAACCTCTCCGCCTGGTGCGCTTCAAATAGTAATACGAACCCACAAGAGCGATCACAACAATAGACAAAGCGCTCATAAAACCAAGCAGAAAAGGTCCTGAAGCCATCATCCTACCTCTTTTGACCTATGACGTTGAAATAGGCGCAACTCATGGGAAAACATTTCCCTCCAGTTCCCCGTCTTTATATGCAGATAATTTACTTCTGAATCTATCGTTCATTCTTCATTCCTTTGAACGTCTCATAATTATTTTTCGGAGATTCTCACGGGCTCGGAACAGCAGCGATTCCACGCTGGAAATCGAAGTTGAAAGAATATTGCCGATTTCGATATAGGAAAGCTCTTCATTCACCCTCAGAAGCAAAGCAGCCCGTTGTTTTTCGGGAAGATGCCCTATGGCGTCCATCATCTCCTGCTCAAGCTCTTTGAATCCGGTATCGTTTGCCTCCGGCCCCTCCAATTCATGTTCATCGACATCCGAGATCGGGCAGAACCGGCTCCTGCGCAAGAGCTCGTTTACACACAGGTTGTAGGCAATTTTAAAAATCCAGGTGGATACCCTGCCCTTTGGCTCGAACCCGGACGCCCCCCGATAGACCCTTAAAAAAACTTCCTGTGCAATATCTTCAGCCCCGAATCTATCCCCTGTATATTTATAAATAAAATTCAAGACAGGGTCCCGGTACCTCTGGACCAGCATTTCGAACGCAAGTATATCGCCGGCCCCAATTGCCCTGATAAGCTCATATTCCCTGTCGGCTTTCGGAAAAGAGATCCCTTCCGGATCGTTCATCTTTTTATATTCTAATCCATCCTTTCCTGAGTGAGGAATCCAAAACCACCCCCACGAGGAAGGCCACGCCCATGTTCCACATTGCAAACGCTTTTCAGTCAACTCAAAACTGAAAACTCTTTGGGGTAATGACTACGTGGCTTTTTGAACCCTTGCCGATTTAGCCCAGAAATGACCGCAGGCAATTACAAACACCACGGACAGGACCTGGGCCGTATAGCCGACAACAATGCCCGGGGCGAACCGGCTCACCACGAATGGGTCGGTGAGGATCATATCGGCTCCCACCTTGGCGAGGACTGCGCAGCCAACGTAGTTGAGGATCGGGTATTTTTCTACGATCAGACATAGCAGATTGCTTGCGAAAAAAACAACCGGGATACTTATGCCAAGCCCTATGAAGAGCAGGAAAAATTTCCCCTGCGATGCGCCCGTGTATTCAGATGCCGCTCCCGCTACGGCCAGCATATTATCAAGGGACATTGTTATATTGGCAATTACAAGAATCTTCACTGCCTGGCTCGTCCTGGAGATCGTTCTATCAACGGAAACAGCGCCGGTCCTGAGGACGAGAAGAGTGATAGCCAGATAAAGGACTATCGAACCGCCCGCAAGTCTGACGAAGCTATGTTCGAGCAGTTGGACTGCGAAGAAAGTCAGCAGAACGCTCAACACAATGGTAATGCAGGCGCCAATTGAAAGCGCCCTGAAGCGAAGATGCCTGGGTAGAGACCTAAGGGCGACAGCGACCACCATGGCGTTGTCAACAGACCTGACAAGGTTGATGACGATGACGGTCAAAAGAGCTGAAAACCAATTCCATCCCAAGGACATCGTACTCAGATCCGCCAATCCCATGTTTAGCCCTATCCTTTTATTAAAGATCTTCTACCAATTCCCCGGCGGGAGCGGAATAATAGCGAATAGCTTCCTCACCAATAATGCGCACGGCAGCGGAAGCGATTATACCTCCGGCAGCCAGGGGGAGCAGCGTATTGATAGCACCGGAGAGCCATGACACACCGGTGGCCAGACCGGTGGCGCCAACTACAGCCATCATTTCCGGAACACGCGCCTCATCGTCTATGTCCTTGCCGTACAGAAGACCTATCTCCAGGATAAGATAGAGGTGCATGCGAACAAGAGCGGCCGATCCTCCAACAAAGCCCAGAAGCTCGAAGGCCTGTCCCCACCCCGGCACCAGCCTCGGAAGATGCATAAGAGCGCCTCCCAGAAAAGAGAGGGGCATTTGGACATCTATAAGTCGCCGGGCTTTTTGCTCGGTGCTCTCATCCGGATACGTGCTGTTAATCGTCCCTACTATCTTCTTTATACGTTCTTTGCGAAGACGAAGGAAAAAATAAGAGAACTGATCTGCAACCAAACTTTGCCGGGAGGCTGGGTCCTGGACCTGCATGGTATTGTGCCCTCCAAAGTTCTAATGTGTCAGCCGGCCCCAGCGGTTCAACTCATCGCTGGACGGAATTTAATGGGCCGACTCCGTCAATGCTGAGGCTAAAAGCTTTAGACAGGTGTGTCAATGGAAGATTTGAAATTGTTTAAATGTCACGAGAACGTAACATCTTTGTGATCAAGAAATCGTAATTTTTCCCGAATATACATGGGTGTGTGTTTTATCCATAGCTTACCTTGTATTTTACCGGAGCGTGATCATGCGACTATCGACTGCGCAAAGCGAATTGGATTCGAGAAACTTGGAACCTTTTGTTTTACGCCCATCAGGCGTAATTCACGAGTTGGCTTCCAAGTTCTGCATAGATGAGCTTGTGGAGCCAGCCGTTTGTATCTCTCCGGACACACCGATTCGAGACGCAAAAGAAATGCTCCGGGTTGAAGAGCCTATAAACGCTCTTGTGGTAATCCTCGGCGAAAGGCCAATCGGCCTTGTCAGCAGCCTTCATCTGGACAGTATTTTGAGCAAGCAGTTCGGCGTTGCGCTGTTTTATAAAAAACCGGTCATTCATGTTATGGATGAGAACTCTCTCACCATCGAGGCCGGCACCCCCATCGAGATTGCTGCCGGTCTTGCGATGCAACGAGAGAAGGCAAAGATATTCGATCACGTCATAGTTACCCGCAATGAGTCGCTGGTCGGCATAGTGTCGGTCCCCAAAATGCTTGAGACATTGGCGTCGCTCGAAAACAGGCGCAGGGAGCAGCTCACCCGGCTGACCGAAAGGCTCAGAGGGGAAATAAACGACCGCGAAAAAGCCGCTGAAGCTTTGCAGCGTTCAAGGGAAATGCTCAAAAGAGTCATAGAAAGTTTCCCTCATTCCATTTTTTGGAAAGGCCCCGACCTGCGCTATGTGGGGTGCAATAAGAATTTCGCCAGGGAAGCAGGTTGCAATACAATAACGGAGGTCATCGGCAAAACCGACGAACAGATAACCTGGCCCGACGATGAGGCCCGCTTGTTCCAGGAGTGCGACATGGAGGTGGTCAGGTCTCTTGCCCCACAGCACAAGATGCTCAAGCGAGAATCCGGCTCCCTGTTCTTCGAGATCAGGCGCATTCCAATGTTCGATTCGAAGGGGAACTTTATAGGCGTTCTCGGCGCACACGAAGAGGTCACTGAAAAGGTAACTGCGGCAAGGGCAATTGCGGCAAATCGCGCAAAATCTGAATTCCTTGCGAACATGAGCCATGAGATCCGAACTCCCATGAACGGTGTGCTCGGAATGGCCGAACTGCTGTTGGGAACCGGCCTCGACGAACAGCAGCGCAAGCTTGCCGAGACGCTCTCCAGGTCCGGAGAATTGCTTTTGAGGGTTCTCAACGACATTTTGGATTTCTCCAAGATAGAGGCGGGCAGGCTCGATCTCGAGCAAATCGATTTCAATCTGCGCGATAATGTCGAAGAACTGATGGAACTTGTCGCTGTTAACGCGCACCGCAAGGGACTCGAATTCATATGCCGGATCGATGACGAGGTCCCGGCCGAGGTTGCCGGAGATCCCGGCAGGCTTCGCCAGGTGCTTGCCAACCTTGTCGGTAATGCGATCAAATTCACTGAACAGGGTGAGATCTACGTTCGAACTTCCCTCATGGCAGAAGCGGAGGACGGCCTGCTTCTCGGCTTTGAAGTAAGGGATACCGGAATTGGAATACCTTTGCAGGCTCAAGCCAAAATTTTCGAGGCATTCTCTCAATCGGACCAATCGATGAATCGCAAGTTCGGCGGCACCGGCCTGGGACTCTCTATCTCGACGCAGCTCTGCGAAATGATGGGTGGCCGAATCGAGGTCGAAAGCAGCCCCGGGAAAGGAAGTTGTTTCCGTTTCACCGTCAGGTTAAAAAAACAGCACCCCGGCAAATCATTGCGTGAGTTTTCCCTGTCCTCCAATCTTCACGATTTGCGAGTGCTCGTGGTTGACGATAACGAAACAAACCGGGACGTCCTGCAGGGCCAGTTCGAGTCGTGGGAAATGTCTAACGGCTGTGCGGAAAATGGAGAGCAGGCCCTCAAGTTGCTGCGGCAGGCGGCCGATAGCGGAAATCCCTACGATCTGGCGGTTCTGGACATGATGATGCCGGGCATGGATGGGCTTGAACTTGCAACGAGAATAAAGAATGACCCCCGCCTCGCATCGACTGTCCTGATCATGCTCAGCGGAGATATAGAAAGATCGGCTCACCCGGGTGTGGCAGCCTACCTCCTGAAACCGGTGCGGACGTCACAGCTCTATAACGCCATTGTTGATTCGATGCAGGGCAGTCGAGGCGTAAGAACCGCTGTTGCCGGCGACTCCGCGCATATAGAACCAATCTTTACGCCGATTCTGCTGGCCGAGGATAATCCCACCAACCAGCATGTATGCACAGCAATGCTGAAAAAACTCGGATGCCGGCGAATTGACGTTGTCACAAACGGCCGCCAGGCGCTTCAGGCCCTCGCATCCACCGATTACGGCCTTGTCCTGATGGACTGCCAGATGCCTGAAATGGATGGATATGAAGCTGCAAGCCGGTTTAGAAAAAAAGAGACCGAAGCCGGAACCTCATTCCACACGCCTATTGTGGCGCTCACCGCTCACGCTATGAAAGGGGCCCAGGAACAGTGCCTGGCAGCGGGAATGGACGACTATGTCTGCAAGCCCTTTACCCTCGGTCAAATGAGGAGGGCACTGGAACGCTGGCTTCCCACCACGCCAGGGGACGACCGTGCCGGGGAGCAAATTAATGAAACTGCGGCAAAGCGGCCAGTCGAAAACCACTCCAAACCTGGCGCAGTCATCAACGGCAACGGGGACGGTGAGGTAATCGACCGGGGGGTACTCAGGGACATAGTCATGTTCGGGGGGAAAACGGACGATATGGGATTGCTCAAAGAAATACTGATATCATTTATTGATTATTCCGACGGTCTATTTGAGCAAATCCACAGGCATGGCGGGCGTGAAGAAGTCGGCAGACTTGCCCATAGTCTGAAATCCTCCAGCGCCAACATTGGAGCCAAGAGGCTCTCCGAGCTTTGCAGGCAGATCGAAATCTTGTGCCGAAACCCAAACGGATCGATCGGCGAATTGAGTTCGCAGTTGGAATCCGAGTACCGGAAGGCAAAAGTAACAGTTGCGAAGATTCTAGCGGAGGGTATCTGAAGGTTAACCGACCAGCATTGGGGGAAACCCTGTCTCGTTAGTCAAATCTTGACATCATCACTGCATAAATCTAACAATTCACTTCTATGGCCGCCCCTCATTAGTTGAACATCTCTTGAATTTAACCAACTAAGAACTGTAATTTATCTCAAAGGAGAGATGTCCAATGATAAAAATCAGCAAATCCGGTTTGGCCCTTACCTTGGCGGCTTCGCTGCTCCAGGTGTCCCTCATCCAGGGATGCGGGAAGACGCTTGCGCCTGAAAAGACATCGCAACCCCCCGCTGTCACCGCCCAGCCAAATGTTACGCCCGATATCGCCAATTACTTCAATGACCCGGCCGGAGACCCGCAACTTCCGCGGGCGGCGCTCTTGGACCTGTTGCGCCAACGGATCAAGTACGTATTCGTTATTTTCAATGAGAACCACTCGTTCGACAACGAATACGGCACGCTGCCCGGTGTCAACGGCATCTATTCGAACGGCCTGAGACCCCGTTGCGCCGGCGATACTCCTGGTTTCACGCAGACTTATACGGACCAGTCCACCGGCCTCGCTGTCACAGTTCAGCCGTTTCGACTTGGACCTGATCAGAATTCCAGCTTTATGGACAGCGTCGATCATTCGAACGCCGGAATGGCGGCAAAGATCGACGTAGTGAACGGCGTGCCGCAGATGGACGGGTACGCCAAGCGCGAGTACCAGCGCTTCGCGGGTTCGACCCCGACCACCGCCAGGGAAGAGGAGGGCACGCAGTTCGCTCGCCTCGTTATGTCCCACATCGACTGCGACACCATTCCGTTCTTCTGGCACTGGGCCACCCGCTTCACGATATTCGACAATATCTTCGCAACCGAGGACGGACCGTCCACCCCGAATGCGGTGGCGATGATTTCGGGACAGATTGGCCAAACACAGTGGGTCAAGCACCCAAACGCTAACCCTTCCATCACCGTGGGAAACAACACCGGCGCCCTCAACCTGCCTCCTCTCGCAAGCGACGCCCAGCCCTTCTATGGCTCGCAGTTCGACACTACTGCGGTCAACAGGCAGCCCTACGGCCCCAAAGAGGACTACGGCAACAACGACATCGCCATGAACCTGACGTTCGCAAGCCTGCCCCTGACATTCCAGGGCAAAGACCTCACCAGGGTCATGGCCGGCAACTTGAATCCGGATTTAGATCTGCCGGACATCCAGCAGGATATTGCGTACATCCGGGGTCTTAACACAAAGCCGGTCAACTGGGGCTGGTACCAGGAAGGCTACGGTCTTGAAGCGACAGACAATGATGGAGTGGCCTCGCACAATTCCTATGTCAGCCATCACAATGGCGCACAGTATTTCGGCTACATATCCAATACGCCGGCAGTGAGCGCCAGTATGCACGGACTCACCGACTTTTTTACCGGCATGGCGAATAAAAATCTGCCCGAAGGCGGTGTGTTCTACATCCGTGGCGGCTTCACTAACCTCATAGGGGAGGAGCCGGTGACAACGAATTCCCATACACCAGCGGATGAAATCGCTGCGATTAACGCGGCGAAGGCCGGCGACGACGATCACCCGGGCTATGCCGACCGGCAGTTGAGCGAAGCGATGGCGGCCCGTGCGATTAACGCGATTGCCTCGAATCCGGACATTTGGAACCAGTGTGCTATCATTGTCACATACGACGAGACGGACGGCCTTTACGACCATGTCCCGCCCCGTATTTTATCCTACGGCCCCAATGGACTGCCGCTTTCCCGTGGATCTCGCGTGCCTCTCATCCTTATCTCGCCCTTTGCGCGCACTCACGCCGTTTCGCACGTCGAGGGCGATCATAACTCGGTTATCGAGACGATCAACTACATCTTTGGACTGCCCGCGCTCGCCAGCCTTCCCGACGAGACGCAGGCGCTTCGGCAAGGCAATTCGTCGAATTTCAACCGGTTCGCTCCGGCCGGATTCAAGCAGGAGTACCTGGGACCCAATGACATTAACTCGCCGATATCCGAGAGCCTCCTGTCGGGCTTCGATCCGAAACGCCTGATGGGCGAATCCCCGCCTCTTCCGGCATCGTTGGCAAAAATAGAGGACCAGGCAGTGAACTCGTTTCCGCATTACAATGGCAATGGCTGCAAGGAGATTGGCATCATTCCGGAGGATGTGCGGCAGGGAATCACAAACAGTATTCCAGGAGAGGGACACTTCAATCCTCTTCCCGGTACCTATCCCACAACCTCCAACCCGGATGCCATCACTTTTTAGCAAACCAACCGAAGAGTTAGTGAAAACCGGGGCGCCGCCGTCAGTTGGGGCCATGAATCGTTTTACCGTTCAATGATGTTTGCTCTTGGAGTATATATGCGCTTCTACTCATTGCTTCTGATACTGCTCGTTGTCTGCTATTCGATTTCCGATGCTATGGCGGGAGCTGTCGCCGATCGCGTGAGGACGGGAGCCGTTGTACGTTGCGGCAGTGTAGAGCGGCCGGGGCTGGCAGGCATCGACAGTGTCGGGCGCTGGACCGGCCTCGAAGTCGATTTGTGCCGCGCCGTTGCCGCTGCGGTGCTCGGCTCCCCCGAACACATAGAATACCATAAATACGAGACGCCACTGGATTTTGACGCCGTGCGCGATCAGAGGGACGATATCTATTTCCTCACCGGCTCCGAGATCGCGGAGCAAAAGCTGGCCGGCAAAGTGCTGCCCGGCCCCACGGTGTTCGTGGAATCACTTAATGTGATGGTGGCGGCCAAATCGGCCGCCCATCATGTAGCCGATCTCGCCGGGGACAGTATCTGTTTCATGATCGGGAGTCCTGCCGAGCGGAGCTTGAATGCGTATTTCTACGCACTTCATAAGAACTGGTTCCGTCGGGCCTTTTCAGAGGATGGGGAGATGGTTGATACTTACACCGCGCAGAATTGCCATGCCATTGCAGGCGAGATCACCAGCCTCGCTTCGACCTGTCTTATTCCCGGGGTGAACCGTCTGTCCAGCCGCATCCTCCCTGAAGCCCTTGCGTATTTCCCGGTGATGGCCGCTACGGGAACCGGCGATGCGCAGTGGTCATCAATAGTAGCGTGGACTGTTCACACGCTGATCAGCGCGGAGAGGCCCGAAACCCGGTGGCATGCGGGAGGCGCCGGCGCGATGCCGATCACCGCTCCGGAACTTAGGCTCGACAAGGAATGGCAACATCGCGTTTTGAAGGCCGTCGGCAACTATGGCGACATCTTCAATCGCAATCTCGGCAAGGATTCCCCGCTCAAGATCGACCGTGGCCTCAATGCAAACCAGGTTCACGGGGGGCTGCTCTTGAGTCCATTTCTTGAGTGAGGGAGGGCGATCTGTCCAATTTTACCCGGGAGCCTCAGGCTGGATAAATCTCCTTTACGAAACATGGGGCCATGAGGCATGAATGATTGTTCCCTTGTTGCGGGCGGATTGCAGTGAGAAAACCCCTCTCGACAGATCGACCCGCTCTCTCATGCTGTTGAGTCCGAGTCCACTCGCATAGTCTTTCCGATTCGAAACGGCTGCTAAATCAAAACCCTTGCCGTTGTCCCGAATATTTAGTTCGATTTTTCCGTTTTCGTTTACCAGTGATACGCACACTTTTTTAGCTTTGCTGTATTTTGCGATATTGTTGAAGGATTCCTGAATGACACGAAAAATGACTATTTTGAGGTGTTCGGGGATATCGGCTTCCTCCACACCAAGTAGCTGTTCTATTTGAATTTGCGGACAAATGGTCGTCAATTGCCTGCACAACCAATTGATAGTGAGCACTAACCCAAGGTCGTCAAGCATTGAGGGGCGCAGGTCGGTCATGATCTTTCTGGCATCATCGAGTGCCCTCTGGGTAATCGAGACGAGATATTGCAGGGATTCGGCGGTCAGCGCCCCCTTCTTCAACTTGTCCTGGTTCAACTGAAGACCGAGCTTTATCCCGCTCAGACCGGAACCGATGCTATCGTGTATCTCCCTGGCAATTACTTTTCTCTCCTCTTCCTGCGCATTCAGCAACCGGGACGATAAAGATCGCAGTCTCATTTCAGACTGCCTCAGAGCCTCGTCCATCTGCACGCGCCGAATGGCTGTCCCAAGGATCAACCCCACATTTTCCAGGAGTGAAACAATTTCGATGGGAACCTTGTTTTCTTCAAAATCGGCCACGTGAATCAACCCGGTAATGCCGTTTCCAACCCGTACCGGCATAAGCGCGATGGACTGGTATCCTAACCTGTGGCAATGTAAGCAGACCGGCCCCGTCATTTGCCCCAGATAATCGGCGTAGAATTTTTTGGCATTGTTCATGTAAAATGAACCGCCCTCTGTAAATAAGTGAGGTTTGCGATCTCCAGATCCGCTGACGACGTCGACGCACATTCCATGACAGCGATGAATGGAAAGCGGGTCCTCCCGGACCTCCGTGCTGATGCCATCGTAGGCCTGGTAGGGTATATTCCCATCGGCATCCAGAAGCCTGATTCCCGCCACGCAGCAGGAGGTAAGCTTTTTAACTTCAGCAATAAATCCATCCAGCAGCGGACCCATTTCCATATGACTGTTCGCAATCTCCAGGAAGTTATGCGATGCCAGCAATGTGCGCTCTGCCCACGTACGCTGGGTAATGTCGCGGTCTATTCCGCGGAAAGCCACGACCTTCCCGACACTATTGAAAACCGGGACCCCGTTGGTCTCCAGGATGACTTCGCGACCCTCCCGGAGGATCAGGCGGCTGACAAATCCCTGCACGGGCCTTCCCAGAGAAATCAATTCAAAAACAGCGGCCTTCCTGAATTCTTCCTCCCTTTCGGGAAACACGTCATATAAGCCTTTGCCGGTGATGTCATCGGCGCAATAGCCCGATATCAGCTCAACCACGGGGTTGGAATAGATGTAGCGGCCCTCCATGTCCAATTCCCAAATCCAGTCGGAGGCATTTTCAGCGAGGTCTTTGAACCGTCTCTCCATGGCGCTGAGAGAATTTTTAAGCTTCTGTTCTCGTACTGCTTTTTCGATCTTGCCTGGAAGCAACCTGAAAAACTCGGCACTTTTCACCACGTAATCCGCTGCGCCCGCTTTCATGGCCCGGACTGCTATTCTTTCATCCCCTTGGCCGGTGATCATAATGATTGGGATTTCGATACAAGCCTTCTGCATATGTCTTAGAAACTCCACACCGTCCATCCCGGGCATCAAATAGTCTACCAGGACAATGTCGGGCTGAATTTCATGCATCTTTTCAAGAAACCCGCCGGCATCGGCGAAGTGATAGATAAAGACCTGCGTGAAATCTTTTCTGATGGCACGCTGCATCAACTGAAAGTGCGCCTCTTCATCTTCGATAATAGCCAGCTTTAGAAATTCCATGTCGACATCCATAACTTTCACCCGAAAGACTATTCTCGTACCGAAGGCGGTTCATTTAGTTCCATCCAATAAGAATTTATCTGCATCACCTTAGCTTCAAATTCCTTAAACCCTACTGGCTTTGTCAAATAACTGTTCGCATAGTTGAGATAAGATACAGCTATGTCTTCTTCCCGTTTAGATGTAGTCAACATTATCACTGGTATTTGCTTTAAAGTAGAATGATTTTTAATCTGCTTGAGCACTTCTATCCCGTCTATGCCAGGCAGTTTTATATCCAGAAGGATCAATCCTGGAAGAGGGAATTGATTTTCGTCATTATACCTGCCTCGGTGAAGAAGGTAATCGAGTGCCTCTTCCCCATCCCTCACAATATCGACACGGTTGGCATGCCCTGCTTTTCGGATTGCCCGCTCGGTAAGTGCCGCATGAGCTTCTTCATCTTCTACTATCAGTATGTTAAAGGGTTCTAGACTCATTTTAGGATTCCTTGTCGTCAATTGTGAAAAAGAATGTCGAACCCCGTCCGGGTTCAGAAGTAAGCCATACACTGCCGCCGTGATATTCGATTATCCGCTTCACGATAGTCAGACCAATGCCCGTCCCTTCCTCCTTCGCCGCTGACGGAAGGCGTTCAAAAATATGAAAAATCTTATCAAAAAATTTCTCTTCAATTCCGATTCCGTTATCGCGGACAAAGAATACCGGTTGGCCGTTCTGCTCTACCGCACCAATATCAATACGGGGTGCATGATTGTCTTTTCCTATGTATTTGATCGCATTGCCAAGCAGGTTATATAATACCTGCCCCAACCTCTTTTTCTCGCAATAGACTTCAGGAAGATTTTCCTGGACGTCCACCTCGATACAGCGACTCTCAATGTTTGGTTTGAGTGTTTCCAGCGCCTCCCTGACAATTTCGCCCAATGGTACCTTCGCTCGCTTTCCTACCAACCGGCCGACCCGGGATAGATCCAGCAGATCGTTGATCAAGGCTTCCATCTTCCGGCTGGCCGCGCTCATGTAATCGAGATAGCGCTCAGCCTCTTTGGGAATCGCCAACCCGAAATCTTCCCGCAAGGCCCCGATAAAGCCGCCAATGGTGACGATAGGGGTTTTGAGATCGTGAGAGATGGTATAGATGAATGACTCAAGCTCGGAATTTTTGGTGGAAAGCTCGGAAACGAGGTCCTTGAGCCTTTTTTCTTTGTCCTGCAAAATAACCTCGACCCGCTTTCGTTCGGTGACCTCACTGAGCGCCAGATCCCTGGATGTCCTGTATGCTTCCAGCCGCTGCAGCAGTAAATAAAAGAGCATGGACAGCGATGCGCTAAGAAGGATTCCAAAGACCATGAACAAGAAAATCCAGTGGGACCCGGTCGAATAAATGCCGGGACCGAGGTTCATTTTCAGACTCCACTTTCTTCCCCCAATCTCTATCTCCCGTTTTGAGTAAATCTCGTGCCCGTGATCTCTTTGCACACCATGTTGAAAGATTGACTGGTCCCCTTCGTATACGCTTACGACGAAATCCTTTATGACGCTCGAGGGTAGAGCGAAATTAATGATCTGCGCTACCTTAAACTCGCCGGACAGATAGCCCTGCAGTTTGCCTTCAAACCGCAGCGGTAAAACTATCTGGAAGCCCTTTTCGCCCGCAGCAAGATCGAAACAGGGGGATATGGCGGAACCCGGACTGTACTGAATCCTTTTGCCGAGCCTATCGGAGTCTTCTCCAGGCTGATAATCGAATCGAATATAGCCATCCGGGTCTGCCCAGTAGATCCCCGAAAAACTGGGATAACGCTCAAAAACAGCCTCTGCAAACGAGACAAAGCGCTCGCGGCTAAAATCGGGTGGATATTTATCAACCCATCTATCCGCCAGGAGTTCAAGGGCTGCCATACGGCCATCCACTACGCCTGCGATGCGAATGGACGCTATCTCCGCCGCGCCCTCAACATGGCGTAGAATCATTTCATGCTCATGGTCAACCTGGCTCCTCCACAAAGCAGACGTAATAGCACCAAGAAGAATGAATAACAGTATGGACCACAGCTTTTTCAATTTCACAGCGACTTCCCTATAGAAATGCGAAAAACCATTCCTCTTTCAGGTTCGGGCACTACCTGCACGTAGCCCCCATGCCTTTTAGCGATCTCTCGGACTATGTTCAGCCCCAGGCCCGTTCCCGTAATGCCTGCTGAATTTCCACTTCTCTGGAAGGGACCAAAGATCTCTTCACAATCCTTCCTGTTCATTCCCACCCCGTCATCACTCACCGAGAGAATGCAATAGTCGCCGGTTTCTTCGTATCCGATCCGTATCTCACTCAAAACATCTCCGCCGTATTTTAGTGCATTATCCACGAGGTTTGTCAACACCCTGATCATTGACAGCCGATCAACCCTGATTTCCACGTCTGAATCAGGCTGGATACAGCGAATCTGCCGAACACTCATTTTGGCGGAGAATTCTTCAATGACCGTCCGGAGTATATCGTTGAGCTTGACCGTTTCAATGTTGAGAGGGGATTCCTTGGCTGCTATAAATATATTTATCTGGTCTACAAGGCTCGAACAGTATTCTGACGCCCTGAGTATCTGCTCACAGTAATTCATCCCCTTCTCATCGAGATTGCCGGCATATTGTCTGTGCAGCAGTTTTGTCAAACCGTAAAGCCCGATGGTCGGGCTTTTCAAATCATGCATTATGGAATAGGCGAAAAGCTTGAGGTCTTCGGCGCTCTTCGATAGCGCCTCTTGGGCCAGCGTTCGGTCTTCAATTTCTTTTTGAAGCCTGTCATTAGAAGATGCGAGATCCAGAGTCCGTTCCTTTACGCGCATCTCCAGCTCATCATGGGCTCTTCGCAATTCATCGGCGGCCCTTAAACGCTGAATGGCTGTTCCAAGCTCCATTGCCGCCCGTTCCAGCACCTGCAGTGTTTGCCCCGGCAGCATGTTTTGTTTTTTTTGTTCTTTTTGCTTAGCGTCGGCAATGTGAATCAGTCCGAGGATGGAATCTCCAAATCTTATGGGAACCATCGCAATGGATTCATATTCGATGGATTCGCAGTTCTCACAGACCGTAGAGCGGCTCTCATCGGGTATGCGGATGTTGACAACAGAGCAGCCGGTAAACTGCCTGGCAAGAATTGCAAAACTTTCGATGAGGCTGGAAAGAGTTGCGCTCCTGTTTGCGGCTTCAAGGAATTGATGGGAAATCTCAAGGGCCTGTTCAGCCCGTTTGCGAACGGTAAGGTCCTGCACCTGAAGAAGATAGCCTCCAATGATCTGATTTTGCATCAGCGGCGTAATCTGGACATCGAAAAAAAAGACCCCCGATTTTGGGGTGCGAAGAAGATCGATATCTCTAGCCTTCTCGAAATCAAATCGCGTTTCGTATCTTATGGTTTGGCCCTTGCAAAGTTGTTCCAGCGCTCTTTCAGGTACGCTGGAATCATCGAAAATATTGAACTTCCCCAAGCTTGCGCTGTCCGTCATGCCCAGAAGATCCAAAGATGCTCGATTGGCATCGACGATCATTCCGCATTCATCGAAAAGCATGATGCCGATAGGCGATTTTTCGTAAATGGACCTGAACCTCTCCTCACTTATCCTGAGCGACTGTTCTGCAATCTTTCTGCGCGTGACATCCCGGTCGATTCCCCGATAGCCNNATCGAATTTTGAGCCGATTGCCTCATCAGGTGAATAGCCAAGTATGCCTTCCACGGCCGGGTTTGAATATGTGAATCTTCCTGCGGCGTCAACCTCCCACAGCCAGTCGCATGCGCTGTTGGCCAGATCGCGAAAGCGCTTCTCGGACACACGCAATGAATCCTTTAATCTCTGTTCGCGAAGGACCTTGTCGATTGTGCCCGGCAACAGCTTGAAGAATTCGGGAGTCTTCACCAGGTAATCCGCAGCCCCCAATTTTAATGCCCTTACGGCTATGCTTTCATCTCCTTGTCCGGTAATCATGATCACCGGCGCATTTTTATCTTTCAAACGCAACTTTTCAAGAAGCTCGAGACCGTTCATCACCGGCATGTGGTAATCTATGATTATGAGATCCGAGGCGATCCGGTCGATTTCTTCAAGACAGGAAAACGCTTCGAAAAAGTGATAGATCGATGCCCGTGGAAATTCCTTGAGAACGGCACGTTTCATCAACTGGAGATGTGCATCTTCATCTTCGACAATAATCAGATTTAACGCGTCCACTACACGGCCTTGCCTGGTTTATTAATCAAATTTCAAGATCCGGCGGATCATCGCCCGTGTCGAAAAACGAAAAGGAGAATCTCGGCAGTCAAATTCAGCCCCTTGAGTTCGTCGCAAACCAGTCTACAGAAATATGACCGCCATACACAACAAAAATCGCTGGGAAAAGAAAGTGTCGGCCAAAAACTTAACGAAAATTAACAAATCCTTAATAAATATTTACTACTGATTACTATCCAGTAGATTTTGAATCAATAGCTACAAGTAGTTGAATTTTATCGCCCCCCGGCATAACGTAAGGTGATCCAGTATAGAAGAGCAACTTTCATACCATTCGTCAGGATAAATATTTTTCAAGAAAATCCATTAGTTAAGGAAAGATAGAGTCAGTTTGCTCACCGAAGGTGAACTACTTTGGATACAGCCAAGTGTCGCCCGTATCGGTCAGAACTGTCCTGTCCCCTGCTTCGATGTCCATTCAACTGTTGAAAATATTTAGAACTCGTACAGGGCAAGTTTATCTTTTGTCACCATGAGGCGCAGAAGAATCTTGAAGCTGAAGATCAAAGTCGGGGACTGCTGTTCTGACCAATAAAGGCGACAATGAGATGTAACCTGACAGATTCACATTTTGCGGATTTATACTCCACCTGCTTATCGGTTCTTATCGGGTACTGCCCGCAAAGCCCGGGGGGGCTTATCCTGACGAATGGAATGAAATTTGAATTAGACTCCAGTCAGCAGTTTCCATTGGGAGCCAAGTTCATCAGGATCGAGCTTCCTCCTCGTAGCGATATATCACTGTCTCCTGATATAACTTCGAGGTGGAAAACCAGGAGCCGCTTGGGTGAAAGAGCTACTTCCATGAGCAAACCTTTGAAAGGGGAAAGGACTGAGGTGGGCACAGTGGTATCCATCCGCGGCAGCGTGGTGGATGTGCACTTTCCTCATCAGATCCCCCCCGTCCGGCGCCAGCTCGGCGCCGGGCCCGAGGGAAGCATCGTCATCGAAGTGATGACGCACCTGAGCTCCGAGACAGTGCGGGGCATCGCTCTAACGCCCACACAGGGACTGGCTCGGGGTTCGCGGGTGCTGGACTCGGGCCACCAGTTGAAAGTGCCGGTGGGAAAACGGCTCTTGGGCCGGGTGTTCAACGTCTTCGGCGCGGCGATTGATGGGAAGGAAGCAGTATTGGGGGGCGAATGGCGCGACATCCACCAGCCGTCCGTCCCTTTGACCGATCGCACCGTCGTCTCCGAAATCTTTGAAACCGGCATCAAGGCCATCGACGTGCTGGCCCCACTGGAGCGGGGTGGGAAAGGCGGGTTGTTCGGCGGAGCCGGAGTCGGGAAAACCGTGCTGATCACCGAACTGATCCATAACACGGTGGGCAGGCACCAGGGCGTCAGCATTTTTTGCGGCATCGGCGAGCGTTGCCGGGAGGGGGAGGAACTCTACCGGGCCATGTCCGACGCCGGAGTCCTGGAAAGCACCGTAATGGTCTTCGGCCAGATGAACGAACCTCCCGGGGCTCGCTTCCGGGTGGGACACGCGGCTTTGACCAAGGCGGAATACTTCCGGGACGACGCCAAACAGGACGTGCTGCTGTTGATTGACAACATTTTCCGGTTCATCCAGGCGGGCTCGGAGGTTTCCGGGCTTATGGGCATGGTGCCCTCCCGCCTTGGGTATCAGCCCACCCTGGCCACGGAGATTGCCGAACTGGAGGAGCGCATTTGCAGCACCGCCTCCGGGGCCATTACTTCGGTACAGGCGGTGTACGTACCCGCAGATGACTTCACCGATCCCGCTGCTACCCATACCTTTGCCCACCTGTCTTCCTTTATAGTGCTATCCCGGAAACGCGCCAGCGAAGGGATCTATCCCGCCATGGACCCACTGCAATCGGGATCCAAGATGCTGGTGCCGCCTATCGCCGGCCAGCGGCACTACCATATTGCCCAGGACGTCCGGCGCACCCTGGCCGCATATGAAGAGTTGAAAGACATCATCGCCATGCTGGGACTGGAGGAACTCTCCCAGGAGGACCGGCGTACAGTATTTCGAGCCCGGAGGCTGGAACGTTTTCTGACTCAGCCGTTTTTCAGCACTGAGCAGTTTACCGGCCAGGCAGGCAAAATGGTCCCTTTGGCCAGTGCCCTGGAAGGATGTGAACGTATCCTCAACGATGAGTTTGCCGGCTATCCGGAGAGTTCCCTGTATATGATCGGAAATATCGACGAAGCGAAAACGCCATGAGACTTAAAGTGCTGTTGCCCACGGAAGTGCTGATGGACGTAGAAGTGACCAAGGTGAGTGCCGAAGCCGAGAACGGCTCCTTTTGCCTGTTGCCCAGGCATATCGACTTTGTCGCGGCGTTGGCGCCCGGCCTGCTTTCTTATGTGAAAGCCGCCGACGGCATGGAGGAGTTTATGGCGGTGGATGAAGGCATCTTAGTGAAGTACGGCTCCAATGTCGAAGTTTCCACCCGCCAGGCGCTACGGGGACCGGAGTTGGGTACGCTGAAGGCAACCGTGGAGAAGACCTTCAAGGTCCTGACCGACCAGGAAAAGCGGGCCCGTTCGGCCATGGCCAACCTGGAATCCAATTTCATCCGGCGCTTCCTTAGACTGAAGGAATATGTCTGAAAAAGATTCTCCTGAGAAAAGGCCGTCCGCGCGGGAAGAATTCTCCCGGCGGGTTAGCCGCAAAGAAGCACGGAAGCTGAAGGTCAGGGGCCGCAAAGGACAGGAGGCGTGGTTTGGGCTGGGTATGTTCGGCCTCATCGGCTGGTCACTGGCTTTGCCCGCCGTTGCAGGGACGTTCCTGGGGGCCTGGATCGACCGCACATGGCCCAGCCGCTACTCATGGACTCTGACGTTTCTTTTGGGAGGGGTCATTCTTGGCGCTCTTAATGCCTGGCACTGGGTCGGCCAGGAGCGCAAAAAAATTGAAAAAGATCGATAGGCGGACTGGCTATGGAAATCAGTTTGGATCAGTGGGTGCTCTTTTGCAGGGGGCCGGTGCTGCTTAACGCCACCATCCTTTACACCTGGCTGGTGATGGCGCTCCTGGGGTTGGTCTCCTGGCTGGCGACCCGCAGGCTTTCCACCAGCGAAAAAATTTCTCCCTGGCAAAACCTGATGGAGGTGCTGGTGGGGGGCATGAGGGAGCAGATCCGGCAAATCAGCCAACAGGACCCCGGGCCTTTCCTGCCGTTCATCGGCACCCTGTTCATATTCATTTCGTTTTCCAATCTTTTGTCCGTTCTGCCCGGTTATCATCCCCCCACCTGTTCACTGTCCACCACCTCGGCCCTGGCGATCTGCGTCCTGGTGGCGGTGCCATTCTATGGTATTGCCCAGCATGGGCTTCGAGCCTATCTGAGCCACTACCTTGCGCCCACGGTCTTGATGCTGCCTTTTCATATCATTTCCGAACTGTCGCGCACCCTGGCTCTGGCGGTGCGGCTCTTCGGCAACGTGATGAGCGGCTCGCTGCTGGGGACCGTTCTTCTTGCCGTAGTACCTCTGTTTTTCCCGTTGGCCATGCAATTGCTCGAGTTGCTCATCGGCCAAGTCCAGGCCTTTATCTTTGCGGTGCTGGCCACCGTCTATATCGTTTCCGCGGCACAGGCGCATGAAGAAAAAAAACAAACCTTAAGGCCGGGTCCAGCGAAACCGGAAACCCAATGAATCGAGGGAGGCTATAGAATAATATGAGCGCGCTTGAAATTATCGCCATGGTTTCCATCGCCGTCGCCGGACTGACCATTGCCCTGGGCTCCATGTGTACAGCCCTGGGGCAAGGGCGAGCCATCTCCCAGGCACTCGCCTCCATGGCCCAGCAACCCGACGAATCCGCCAACATTGTCCGCACCCTCTTTGTGGGTCTGGCCATGATCGAATCCTTGGCAATTTATTGCCTCGTGGTGGCCATGATCCTCGTCTTTGCCAATCCCTTCTGGAATTACTTCATAGCCAAGGCTGGAGGATGAGGCCGTGCTGATCAACTGGTTTACCGTGGCCGCACAAATAGTTAACTTCCTGATCCTGGTGGCCCTGCTCAAACGCTTTCTCTATGGTCCGATTGTGGCTGCCATGACGGCCAGGGAGAGCAAAATAGCCGCCAACTTGACGGAAGCCCGGCAAAAAAGGCAGGAGGCCGAGCAGACGGAAGCCTCCCTGAGCGAGAAGATCCGGGAAATCGAAGAGCAGCGTCAGGAAATGCTCTCCGTGGCCGGGCGCCAAGCCGAAGCCTATAAGAAAGAGCTTTTTTCCCAGGCCAGGCAGGAAGTGGATGAGATTCGTAATAAATGGGCGGCATCCCTGAAGCGGGAAAAGGAGACCTTTCTTCAGAACCTCAAACAGAGCCTGGCAAGGGAGGTTTTGGTCATCACCCGCCGCGCCTTGCGGGAAATGGGAAACGTGGAGTTGGAACAGCAATTGATCGAGGTCTTTTTGGATCGCCTCCGGCAGCTTGCTCCGGAAGAACAGACGGCCATCCGGGAATCCGTTAAAGGCATTGGGGGTGAATTGCTCATCACTACGGCTTTTGAGCTGTCCGAGGAAATTCGTAGAAAGATCGCCACACAGGTTCAAAGTCAATTCGGCCCGGGCTTGGCTTTCAGGTTCGCAACTTCCGTTGAATTGCTGGCCGGCATTGAGCTGCTAACCGGCTCCCGCAAGCTTGCATGGAGTCATGGGAGCTTCCTGGATTCCCTGGAGGAGACCCTCTCCCAGGCCTTCCAAGAACTGGAAAAGAGCGATAAGCATGAAGCAGGAACGTTCGGAACTGCGCACCCTCCTGGATGATACAGTCTCGGTCCTGGGAAAGGTGTCAAGCGCCTGCCGGCCCGAACTCAAGGCCGAGAAGGTGGGCCGTGTCCGCTCGGTTGGCAACGGCATTGCCCAGGTGGAAGGATTGCCGGGGGTCAAAGCGGAGGAACTCATCCGCTTCCCGGGGGGCTTGGAGGGCGTGGCTTTCAACATCGACCCCGCTGAAGTGGGTGTCGTCCTTTTAGGAGAAATAGCCGATTTAAGGGCCGGCGCCGAGGTCCGGTGCACCGGCCGTGTGCTGGATGTGCCGGTTGGGGAGGCGCTTTTGGGCCGCGTGGTCGATGCACTGGGGCGTCCCCTGGACAACCAGGAACCCATTCGCACCCTGGAGCGCCGCCCCGTGGAACGGGAAGCACCACCCATTATGGCTCGGGCCCCGGTAACAGTACCACTGCAAACGGGGTTAAAGGTGGTGGACGCGCTAGTGCCCATAGGGCGCGGCCAGCGGCAACTGATTCTGGGGGATCGGCAGACAGGCAAGACTGCCATCGTCCTGGACACCCTGATCAATCAAAAGCATACCGGCGTCATATGTGTATATTGCGCCATCGGCCAGCGGGACACCGCGGTTGCCCAGTTGATTGCCGACCTGGTGGACAGGGGGATTATGGACTATTGCATCGTGGTGGTGGCCCTGGGGGAGGTACAGGCCGGGCTACATTACATAG
>OMOE01000054.1 GCA_900290365.1 Syntrophobacter sp. SbD1
GTGACACTTACAGTTTCCAATTCGGAAAGGAGGCATTTTTCGTCATGGCAAGGAAATCGAGGGTTTGCGCGGAGGCGTACCTGGGTACGCCGCACAAGCAAACCCGAAGATTGACGATGCCAGGGCGGAAAAGGACCCTTTCCGGATGGAAACTAGTTAATTTCAGCAGAGCGGCGAACCCCAGCCGCATCGCGCCAGTATTATTCCTGAGCAGTTCTTGTTCCGTGGGCAACAGGCTCCAGTGCAAGTCTAGCTCCTCTAGCAGATTGCTGAAAAAGAATTGGAATTCCCACTTCACAGTAAAAACCTCGTAGGACCGTCACCCCGGCGAAGGCCGGGGTCCAGTGTTTTGTTCGTAAAATCAAGTAGTTCAAAAAGGTCCTGTATCCCGGCCTCAAGATCGACCGTGGCCCCACGCAGGAGCCATTGGGTTGCGGCCGGGTTGTCAATCGCCGGAATGACGAAATCACCCGTCTCTTTAGGGTTCTTTTCCCACCAGCGGGCACTTTTTCATCACCCTGCTAGACTCCATCGGCGCCTCATGCAGCCTCCTTTGTATTTGTTGAAGTAGAGTTTAAGTGATACAATCCGCACCTGGCGTCAAGTCTATGTTTGCGGGTACTGAAATTGGGGAGGTTCAAAAGGTATTTGGCCGCAAATCTGGAGAACGACCTAAATCTGGTCGGGTCGCTCCCAGGGTGCTTCAATATCTTGGCGAAGGCCGCTCATATCGGACTATCACAAAAGAGCTTTGTCTCAGCAAAAACACGGTTATGAGCATTGTCCAAAGGGACCGGTCTGAAAATGGAAACCTCGGCAGACGATAACCAGGTGAGGTTTGTCATATGAAACAACTCATGGAGCGCATTTCCGTTGATCCACATGTATGCCACGGCCAGCCTTGTATTAAGGGTACCAGGATTATGGTTTATTTGGTCCTGGAACTTCTGGAGGCCGGGCTGGCGCCGGAGAGCATTATTCAGGAATATTATCCTCAGATTGGCAGGCAAGACATCGAGGCGTGTCTTCACTACGCAGCCGGATTGATACGTGATGCTGAGTACGTTCCTTTCGAAAGATCGGCCGGATGATAAAGTTACTGCTCGATGAAAATGTCCCTGCTGCTATCGGCGACTTTTTACGGAACATGAGCTTCGATGTCATTCACGCCAAAGATCTTGGAATGCTTGGGTCATCCGATGATCGGATTATGGAGGTGGCCCGGCGCGAAGAGAGGACTTTGATCACTTTCGACAAACATTTCGCCGATGTTGTTCTTTATCCGCCTAATTCTCACTGGGGGGTGATTCGAATTCGCATCCATCCTCCTGTGCTTGGCGATGTTACCAAGGCCCTCGCACACTTTTTAAAGCAGTTTGACATGTCTACCATTCGAGGGACCTTGATCGTGCTGGAGAATAATGGTTTTAGAGTTCGGAGGGCTGCATTGACTTGAAATAGCGTAGGCAAGTCCTATTGCCCCCGACGGTTTACCTCTACTAATTCCTAACCCGGACAAGCCGGAACCAAAAAGATTCACCGCAGAGACGCAGAGAGCGCAGAGGAAAGAAATTTAACCGAAAACATCAGCTATGTTTTCTCAGCGATCTCTGCCACCTCTGCGGTCAGTGCTTTAAAATTCCGCTGCACAGGGGCAAAGTGCGTAAGGACCTCTTCGCTTTTGTTTTGTGTCCTTACTGTTTGTTTAACCTTTTCTCTGCGCCTCTGCGTCTCTGCGGTGGATTTAGAAAGCCCGCAGAGAAGGCTGAGAGCGCGCGGAGGAGAAGATTTTCTGCCAGAAAAAGCACGACTTTCGAATTTAAGTACCTAATTCCTAGTTGCCCCTTACGGCTGTTCCCTCGCTGTTTCTGAGCCTATAAAATCGAAAATGATCAATTAAATCAGCCTGGTGGGAAACCATACATCAAAAGTGCTCTGTATTTTCAGCGACTACAGCGGGATTTTGAACAAATCAGCTCTTCTTTTTCGCTGATCGCCCTCAATGGTTACCAATAATCGCCCGGCTACTCGGGAGTTGTCGATCGCCGCTACTACGAAAAGTCCCTGGATTCCGGCCCAAAAGCGCCGCCGGAATGACGAAAACGGAGTCCCGCGCAATGCTGTTAACTTTAGATTTGAATGCTTTTTTTGGTCACGAAGAGCACGAAGGATACACGAAGACCACGAAGGAAAATCGTTGCCGGTGATCTTGTTAGAGAAATATCTTCGTGTGCTTTGTCTTCTTCGTGTCCGACCAATAACTTTTTAGATTCGAAAGGCCACAAAGGTGTTTGTCCAGATTGGTTTTCTTCGTGAACCTCAAGATCGACCGTGGCCCCTCGAACAGGTCGTCGGAATGCGGCCGGGTTGTCGATCGTGCTCCTTCGTGTTCTTCGTGACCCAACCGGGCCTTCCTGACCGCTCCAAACACCAGTCAAACGAAGGGGCAGGAGAACGCGAAGTTATTGCTTGCTGCTATGACCATAATTTACTGCTTTCTCCGCGATCTCTGCACTCTCTGCGATCGGTGCTTTAAAATTCCGCTGCACAGGGGCAAAGTGCGTAAAGACCTCTTCGCTTTTGTCTTGTGTCCTTACTGTTTGTTTAATCTTTTCTCCGCGTCTCTGCGTCTCCGCGGTGGATTTTGAATTTCTTCACGGGACAACCACAACGTCTCCCCGCTCGAGGGTTATGTTCTGCTCGATGTTGCGGCCTTTTCTTATTTCTTTGTAGTTAAACGGAAGGTTCACGGTCTTCTTGCCGGAATTGCGCACGATGAGGATTTTGCTTTCGCTGGCAAAAGGCGTCAACCCGCCTGCCATTGCAAGCGCCTGGAGCACCGTCAGCGGTTTGNNACTGCAGGCTTCCCAGTTGCCCTACGTTCAACGCAACGACAGCCCCCGGGACGAATTCGCGAAGGCTTTTTTCCAGCTCCTCTTTTGCCTGCGAGGTAGTCAGGCCGCCAACCTTCACGTCGCCAACCAGGGGGAAAGACATGTTCCCGTCAGGCCTTACTACAAGGTCCTTTTTATTGAGCGATTCTTCGCCGTAGACACTGACTTCCAGTAAGTCGCCCGGCCCGATTTTGTAGCCATCGGACACCTTTGCTTCTTTGCCGTTAAGGGCCTGGTCGAGTATATCGGAAAAAATGGCGCCGATTTTGTTGTCCTGCCCGCTTTCTTCGGCGGGTTTTGCCGCGTTTTCATCTGATTTCGACAGAATCGACCAGTTTGAAGCGCAACCTGCTGAAAGAGCAAGAGTTGCAGTTACTAGAAGTGCAAATAGGGTCCTCACCTTTTAAAAAACCTCCCTTGCGTGAGTTCGTAGGCTCACGGCTCACTGCTCACTGTTTTTTTAAGATCCAGGGCAGTTTTTCGCGAAATAGAGTCAAGATTTCCCTTCAGCGCCTTCTCCAGGTACCCGCTTGCTTCCTGCCTCTCCCCTTTTTTGTCGGCGATCATGGCGGCATGGAGATTTAGCGAACCCCCGTCCGGGTTAATAGCTAGAGCTGATTTAATGCGGTACCAGGCAGTATCCAGGTCCCCCTGTTTGAATGACACCCATGCAGCGGTATCCTGAAAGGCCGGATTATCCGGCTGGCCTGCAAGGGCCTGAGCTGCCAGGTTCGCAGCTTTTTCGAGATCTTTCGGATCGGTTCTATATTCGGCATAGAGGTATGCCAGATCGTTCATAACCGACGGCGACCCTGCCGATTTGCTCAACAACTCATCGAGCAGACGGCTTGCATCGTCGACACGGCCTTTCTGCTCATAGAGCATGGCCAAACTGAGGGCATTAGATGTAGAAGAGTTGATACTGTACAATTTTTCCATTTCCACAATTGCATAATCGATCTTGCCCTGCCCGGCCAAAAGTATCGCCATCGCCCGATGCGGGCCGCTCCATTCGGGCGCCAGTTCGATTGCTTTGGCAAGAGATTTTTCGGCTTCGGCAGGATTTTTGAGTTGGACCTGAATTTGGCCGATATAATAGCAAGCAAGGGCTGATGGCTCTCTTTGGGCCGCTACGGACTGAACCATGGCAACACCACTCTTGTAATCCCCTTTTTTCTCGTATGCAGCCGCCAGGACCGGAATGGCCATTTCCCATCCCTTTTTTGAAGAAAGGGCGCGTTTGAGCCAGTCGACCGCCTGATCGGGTTTGGACTGCGCCAGCATCAGTTGTCCCATCTCGATGCAACCGGCCGCAGAATCCGGCGAGAGCTTGACCAGTTGGCGGAAATCCAGCTCCGCTTTGGCGTACTGCGACTTTGACGCCAGCGCCTTTCCTCGAGCTTCAAGAAATATCAGGTTTTCAGGCTGGATCTCGAGGCCCTGGTCGAGCATCGTCAGGGCCTGTTCCACATCGCCTTTGGCCATAAGCATCCGAATGTACTCAAGTCTCAGGTCGTTGTTCGAAGGGTTTGCCCTCACTCCACTATTAAGGGTGTCTTCACCCATGGAGCCCTTCTTGTTAAGGAACTGGCTCCTTGCCAAAAGAATCCTGGCGCCGGCATCTTCGGGCCGCGCCGTCGACGCCTGTTGCAGGTGTATTTCGGCGTCTTCGTACTTGCCTGCGTCCAGCAAAAGCCTGCCGAGCAGAAGGTGAGCATCGGGATTGCCCTGGTTTTGCTTGAGGACCTCCTCGCAGATCTGAGCGGCGGCGCTCTTCTCGTTTCCATCGGCAATAATGGAAGCTTTCGTCAGGAGGAGCTTTTCCTTGCCGGCGGGCTTGATATCGAGTTTAAGGGCCGACTCGATGCGTTCCAGAGCGGCAGGGGCGCCATCCTTCCCGGACTGAAGCACTCTGACAAGCGCCAGGGTGGCATCTACATCCGCAGGTTCCTTTGCCAGGAGAGATTCAAGAACACTGCGGGCTTTTTCGTTCTTCCCTTGCCGATAAAAAAATCCCGCCCTGGCCTTGAGCATTTCCGGATCATCGGGAAGCTTTTCATAGGCGTTCTCAGCCTCATCGACCATCCGCAGCTCTTCCAGGGCCTTTGCGCGCAAGAGCATGATGGAATTTTCTCCGTTGGCTTCCACCATTGCATCCAGCTCTTTGGCCGCGCGCGCCCTGTCTCCACGACCGGCGGCGAACCTTGCTAGAAACAGGTAGGAAAAAGGCGCTTTGGGTTCAAGACGAGAAGCTTTAACTGCTGCTTCTTCCATCGCTTTGAAATCTCCTGTCGCCTGCAGGGAA